>NZ_JAAZQW010000018.1:0-53894 GCF_012371415.1 Acinetobacter sp. A3 | reverse complement strand
CAAATCTGGCTCATCAATTTTCTGACTTAAATTTCGCTCAAATAAACTTCGAGTAATTTAAACCAATCAATCAATGAAATATTTTCGATCAATCAATCAGTAAAAATCCACACAAGTTGTTCTTCATAATCTCTTAATGATCTTCTCGATGCTTCGTCAGCATCAAGCTAGGTCGGCTATACTACTCTCTATTTTAAGAAAGTCAACATGCAATGTTGATTTTATTTTCAAACCCATCTACTCAAAACAAACTCAACCAATCTTAAACCAATCAACCAAGCTATTGTTTTTCAACAAGTTTTTATCAACATCACCGCCGATGGATGTGCATTATAGATGAATTCCCATCGCTTGCAAGCCCTGTTTTTGGTTTTTAGCAAAAATATTGTTTGAGTGGTTGTTTATTCATCAAAATTGTGTAATTTTCTCGAAAAATCTTGGTTATTTCTTTTTTTGATCATAAAAGGTTCGGGACTCAATACTGCCGCGGGTGCATTTTCCGCCTGATCTTGCTCTTGCCACTTCAGCGCACGACAATCTATATATTCACAATAGCCCGCTTCACCTTGTTGCAAGTTTCCATTGATAGAAAGTTGGAATTGAAAACTCCCCACATAACCTGCAGCCGCGCCAAATTTAAAATCTCCTCGACTTTGCGCCTTGACATAAATACTGTTGCCATTTACATCCTGACAAGCCCATTCAAATTCACGCGGTAAATACATAGCCTGCCCAGTTGGTGTGGTTACTTGTGGATAGACACGCTGAATATGTAGCTGAACCTGTTCATCAAACAGAGTACTTTGCCTAGTGCTTGCATCACGCAAATAAATTCGAGATTGCAGAATGCGATTGAATACATCACGACTTTGTAACAACAGCATTTGTTGCTGATTCTCTAAATTAATTACCTGATAGCAAAAGAATGCGACCGCTAAATAAGGAAACTGAATTGATCTGGCGTATTCAAAACTGCCTAATTGTTGAATCTCAAAATGCTGATCTTTATAACGTATATCACCTTCACATTGGCACAATAATGACCAATGTTCGGCTAGATTCATCCGCAGTTTAGTGAAATAAGAAATTGTGGTACTTGTGGTGATCTGCAAATCAAAACTCAGTTCAGAATCATCACGTTGAATCCGAAATTGCGGAAACCTGCCCGTTATGCGTTCTTTATGAGCAAACTGGAAATTGTGTCGACTGAATTTGCAATCGTGTTGCATGGAATAATGATTGGTTTGTCCCACCATGTGTGGACTGGTGCTGCAATGAATACTGGCAGTATCTAAAGCTGAACCGTTCAGCATCTGTTCAGTACGCAACATATTACTATTCAGATGGCCCAATAAACCGAGAAAATTCACATAATGCAATGGTGCAGGTAAAGCAGGAAGAATTAAGCCCTGATAGATAAATTTATAATGATGTTTTGGCGCATGATAAGGCAATTTACAAAGCGCATCAGGAGTTTGATTAAGTTGTTTGGAACGATCTAAAAAATCTTGAAACAGCTGCATATCAAACTCCTTGTGAGTTGATGTGTCAGTCTAATGCTGCACTAACTCACTGCATTTTTTCTTGCCATAAAGGTGGTCACAAAACCTGAAAGTGCATAAATGATTGAAATGACCAAAATACCTACTGGAATGTTATAAGTCATGGCGGCCAAAATAAAGACGGCTATAGGCAAAACAAAAAATGGAACACGTTTACGGTCAAAGGTTTTAAATGAATAATATTTGATGTTAGAAATCATCAATAAGCCTACTGCAATAATAATCACAGCATTCAAGATTTGTAGCCCAAACTCACGAATATCATACAGTTCAGGGAAATCACGCCCCACCCAAACCAAAGACACAATAATCAGTGCTGCTAAAGGACTCGCAACCCCAATAAAATAACGTTTATCGACCACACCAATTTGCACATTAAAACGCGCCAAACGGAAGGCAGCACAAGCGGTATAAACAAAACATGCCGCCAAGCCAATACGGCCTAAATCGTGCAAGCTCCAGCTATACATAAGAATGGCAGGCGCAACCCCAAAGGCCAACATATCAGACAAAGAGTCAAACTGCTCACCAAAAGGACTTTGCGCGCCAATAGCACGTGCCACACGCCCATCTAGACCATCAAATAATGCCGCTAGAAAAATAGCGTAAATGGCTTGGCTAAACTCACCGTTCATACTAGCAATAATCGAGTAAAAACCCGACAACAATGCTGCTGTGGTAATCAGGTTTGGCCACAGGTAGATACCACGACGTTTCACCTTTTGCCCTTCGCGGGTATGCTCTTCTTCCACCACCTCAAATGTAATTCCGTCATGTTCAAGATCACGGGAACTATATTCACCTTCGGGCTTGGATGTGTTTGTCATTATTTTGTGTCCTAACTGTAACCTGAACGTCTATTTAACTTTTTATTCGCCAACCAACCAGCGCACTGCAGCATGCCCACCATGTTCTTGCATGCGTAAATGAGGGAATAGCCATTGCAAGGCTTCATCTGCATCTTCAGAGAATTTCCAAGGTGGATTAATCACCAACAAACCACAGCCATTTAAACCAACTGGCGTGTCATCTGGCCATACACAAATTTCACAAATTAACTGGCGGCGAATACCTGTTTTAAACATTTTCTTTTCAAAACGTTCAATCATGGCGCGGTCTTTAATTGGATACCATACTGCGAATACACCTGTCGGCCATTTTTTATGCGCAGCTGCCAACAATTCCACCAATTGCGGAAAGTCTTTACGTTCCAATTCATAGGGTGGGTCAATCATCACCAAACCGCGTTTTTCTTTAGGTGGAATCACACCCAATAAACCTTCGTAAGCATCACGTTCATGCAAGCCTGCACGTTTGTCACGAATGTTATGACGTAATTGCTGAAATACGTCGCGCTGCATTTCAAAAATAGTGGCTTTGTCGATGTCACGCATACCCTGTAAGGCAAACCACGGAGAACCTGGATAAGCCCCCTGACCATCGACCGTACGCATTTCTTCAACCAGTTTTAAATATTGCTGTACACCTTCTGGTGCCTGACGCTTGATTGAATCATCTAGTTTTACCAAACGGTGAATACCATTTAAAAATTCACCCGATTTCTGTGCAGGTGCTAAAGACAAGTCATATTTACCCGCACCGCCATGTGTGTCGACATAACGATAAGGTTTATCTTTGGCATTTAAACGCGTCAGAATTTGCAGCAATAAGACGTGCTTCATGACATCGGCAAAGTTGCCTGCATGGAAATGGTGACGATAATTCATGTTTGGTTCATTCCTAAAATCAACCGCTATTTTAGCATGAAAAAAAGTTTCATTCAGGAGCTTGTATTCCTCTAAAATAACCAACTCTCAATTTCATCTTTTTCTGAGTATTTTATATGGACGCTACACTTCTCCCAAAGTCCTGGAATGTTGATCGAATTCTTGAAGATTTGGATCAACATGGTTTTGCAATAATTGATGATGCTTATTCACCCGAATATCAGCAACAATTGCTGCTAGAGTGTAGTCAAAATTTAGATCAGTTTCGTGAAGCCGCCATTCAAAATGGCGTGGTCAGCAATATTCGCAGTGATCATATTTTATGGATTCATGAAAACTTAAGCACAGCCCATCAACATACCCAAACGCTTTTAGCCTTAGCAGAACAATTCAATCAGGCATTTTATTTGGGTATTCGTGAAGTCGAAGCACATTTTGCCAGTTATCAAACTGGGTCTTTTTACGCCTTGCACCGTGACAACCCTCAACAGAAAAATGATCGGGTGATTTCTGCCGTTTATTATTTGCACAGTGAATGGCAGCCTGACTGGGGTGGTCAGCTCCGCCTACAAGATAAACACGACCAATGGCATATTATTGAACCATCACCGAACCGTTTAGCCATTTTTCAAAGTGATTTATTGCATGAGGTTTTGCTCGCCAAGCAACAACGCCTATCTATCACAGCGTGGTTACGCAGTGGCAATACGCTTTGGTAAATTTGCTAAAAATGCTTGCAGTTTTTCCAGTGCTTTGGCTTTAAAAGCTCAAATCTGCCCCGATGTATAGCCCATATCGCAACAAGGAATTCACCAATGCGCCATTCGACTCAACAACTTATTCAACGTATTGGTGAAACCGACCAACTTTTCTTACAAGGGAACACCCCAGAACTAGCTTTGGAACGTGCCGATTTACGCTTACAACTGGTCAGTTTAAGTGAGTTGCGCCAAGAGCAGATTTACTTTTTACAAGAAGCGATTGTTCTGTTGGAGCAAGGTCGCGTTGAATTTGAAGAAATGCCCTTGCCGCTTTATATCAATCTATCTTTGCATTTAGCCAAAGCATATATGATGTATTTTGAACTCACGCGTGATGCTAAATATGCACTGATTACCCAACAAATTTTAAAAGCCATGACCCATTATGCACATGGCGATATTTTCTTTTTCTTGGCCTATGCCAGCGCCAGTAAAAATGAAACTGCACTATGCCGCCATTGGTTAGGCAAATATAGTAAAACTGCTGAGTTTGATTTGGAGTTATTACAGATTCACCCTGCATTTAATGCTTACCAAACTGAAGTGTGGTTTAAACAGATGCTTAAAAGCAGAATGCATTAAAACGCCTCGTATTGAGGCGTTAGCATAAATATGAAATGGTTTTTATACTGCTTGCAAACGGTAAGCATCTAAGTGTAGCTGTTGATTGAGTTCATCAATCCAAATGGCCCAGTCATCATCCTGTACCAAATGACTGATTAAAAATTCACGTTGCGATTTATTCCAAAATGGCGCTTCATGTAAATTAATCTGCGCAGGTAATTGATGTGTACGTACATACAGTTCAATGGCTGCAGGGCTACTGGCTAAACCGAGCTGGCTGAATAACATGGCTAATGATGGAGTATTTTGCATGAGCACCTTGCCCCCTTTATTAGTTTATTTGTAATTCCTTATTGAACCAACTTATAACAATTTGCATAAAAAACCCAGTCCTTTGACTGGGTTTGTTGTATCTTTTTGTGATTAATTTTTTGAGCTGCTCTCACTCAAGTTTTTATAACAACACTTCACGCCATTTACGTACTTGGATGCTGATCACTATGCAATTGCTCATTCAGCGTTTCAATCACAATGGCCCAGTCATCATCTTTTTTCCAATGGCTTTGTAGAAATTGACGCTGACCCTCTGTCCAAAATTCAGCACAGTGTAATTTGGTTTCTGCGGGCAACTGATGTTCACGAATAAATTGATCAATTGCAGCATCATCTGCATCTAGACCCAATTGTTGAAATAACAGTTCTAAAGTTGGTTGTTGATCAAACATGACATCCTCCTTTAACTCTTTCAGTGATTAAGATGACTGTAACTCGCTTTATTCAAGCATTCAGCAGCAGCCGAGTTGCAGCATGTTATTTTTTGTACAACACCACCGTTTCTGTGCAAGTTTCAAAGCATGCAATACAAGTAAGAATGAATCAGAAATTGTTGATAAGAATCATGTCGGATGTTTAGCTTAAAGCTGTAAAGAGACTACAAAATAAAAAAGCCAGTCAAAATTTACGCTGACTGGCTGAATAGGTTTAGTTTTAAATTTAGCAACCTGTTAATTTTTCAGGTTGTGGCTTTTCACTTGGAAAGAAAATTGGGCGCAGTTTTACGCCAATTGCATTCCCCATAAAGGCAAATACCAACCACAACCAACCATGCACACTTCCTGATGCAATACCACTGAAGTAAGCACCGATATTACAACCGTATGCTAAACGTGCGCCATAGCCAAGTAATAGACCACCAACAACTGCTGCAACCAGTGAACGACGTGGAATATTAAAGTTAGGCGCAAACTTGCCTGCCAAACTCGCTGCAAGCAAAGCACCGAGCATGATGCCAAAGTGAATTGGCTAGAGCTTTAGCATTGCCAGGTTGTTGCCAGTAATCCCAAGCACTTACATCCATTCCTGCTAAGGTCGCCACTTTTGCAGCCCAAACTGCAAGTGCAGAGGTTACACCCCACGGACGACCTGCTAAGGCCAAGGTAGCAAAGTTAAGCAGGGTTAAAATAATGCCGCCCCAAATCAACGGCCACGGGCCTTTCAGAAAGCGTTTCCAGCCGTGCTGCTGACTTTGTGGCTCTGCCTCTAAACTGCCATGGCGTTTCTTTTCAACCCATACTGTCACGGCTGCAATTAACGCAAAAATAACGAAACTCAACAACAGCGCAGGAATCACCCCAAAGCTTTCTACAATAGAAATGGGTGCTAAATGTGGTAGGTTAAACCACCAATCCAAATGTGATGTTGCAATCAACGAACCTAAGCAAAAGAAGAATAAGGTCACCAACATGCGGGCACTACCACCGCCAACGGTGTACAAAGTACCTGAAGCACAACCGCCACCCAATTGCATACCAATACCAAAAATAAAGGCACCAATCATGACTGACATGGAAACAGGATTTACATTACCTTTGACAGGATTTCCAAATAATTCACCTGCGCCTAAGGCAGGAAAAAATAGCAATACCGCCAAACCCAACATAATCATTTGGGCACGTAACCCACGCCCGCGCCCTTCTTTAATAAATACGCGCCAGCTAGAAGTAAAGCCAAAAGAAGCATGATACAAGGTCATCCCCAAAGCACCGCCAATCAAAAAATAACAGCGCTTGATTCAGACCAACAATTTGATAGGCACCCAAGGTACCCACAATTAATAAGATAAAAGCCACCCAAACCGAAACATTCGATCTTTGGGAAGCAGCAACAATAACAGACATGGAAGAGAGAATTTGAAAAAGGAAACCCGCGTATTCTACGCAATTTCCCCTACGCTGTAGGGCTGACTGCTTATTTTATCGAAGATAATTCATTCTTATATTTGATCAAAAATATAAGGTAATTTGATTTATAAGTCTTATTTTTATAAGAAATATGAACATAGAAAATAAAAGGCCAGTCAATAAAATTGACTGGCCTAACTCGTAACCGAGTTTTTAATTTAATCTAGAAGATTAAATTATTTAATCATGTCAGCAATTGCTGCGCGCTCTTCTTCAAGTTCATTTAACGTGAAGTTGATACGCTCACGGCTGAACTCGTCGATTTCAAGACCTTGAACGATTTTGTACTCGCCATTTTCGCAAGTTACAGGGAAACCGAACATTACGCCTTCAGGAATACCGTAAGAACCATCAGAAGGGATACCCATCGTTACCCATTCGCCGTTTGTGCCAAGCGCCCAGTCACGCATGTGGTCAATTGCAGCGTTTGCAGCAGAAGCAGCAGAAGATAAACCACGCGCTTCAATGATCGCAGCACCACGCTTACCAACAGTTGGAAGGAATACGTCTTTGTTCCATTCTGCATCGTTGATTTTGTCTTTTAAGCTTTCGCCGTTTACATTTGCAAAACGGTAGTCAGCATACATTGTTGGAGAGTGGTTACCCCAAACTGTCATGTTTTTGATGTCAGAAACTGCAACACCCGCTTTTTGAGCAAGTTGAGTTAACGCACGGTTGTGGTCAAGACGTAACATTGCTGTGAAGTTTTTCGCAGGAAGGTCTGCAGCAGATTTCATTGCAATGTAAGCATTCGTGTTCGCAGGGTTACCTACAACAAGAACTTTAACGTCACGGCTCGCAACTTCGTTCAATGCTTGACCTTGACCAATGAAGATTTCGCCGTTCACTTTTAACAAGTCAGCACGTTCCATACCAGGACCACGTGGACGTGAACCAACTAATAAAGCGTAGTCAGCATCTTTAAATGCAACTTTAGGATCATCAGTACCGATCATGCCTGCCAATAATGGGAAAGCACAGTCGTCAAGTTCCATCATTACGCCTTTAAGCGCTTGTTGAGCTTTCTCAACAGGAATTTCTAACAATTGAAGAATAACTGGTTGGTCTTTACCCAACATTTCACCGCTAGCGATACGGAATAATAAGCTGTAACCAATTTGACCTGCAGCGCCAGTCACGGCAACACGAACGGGTTGCTTCATGTAATTATCTCCAGTTGAGGATAGTCAATGCGATTAAATAGTCAGTCCATTTAATCTAATAATCATAAACGCGAAAGATTGTACTCCAATCATTCAGCGGATGCATGCAAAAGCGCATCAAATTCCACAAAAGTCTGATAGAAAATATAAATAAAATATTTCCAAAAGACTCAAAACCACAAATTTAATGCGCTCAAAAACCTAGTAAGAACCTTTAATCACAAACTGACTTGGGCAATTTGACCCAATGTTGGCAGCACACTGCTTATAGCGCCCAGCACTGTTATAGCAAATTTTGATTTCGGTTAAATAACTGCTGCCCTGATGATTCGAGCATTGAAAATGAATGCTTTTGGATGACATACCTGAGTTGGATTTTAAGAACAGGCTACGCAACTGACCCAGTTGTACGGTTTGAGTGTCTTGGCCCGTCAATACCGCAGGCACGTTAATCCGATCTGCATTGTTAATGATCATGCGGAAATACTGACTGGCATTCATAGGTACACACCCACCTATACCCTGCCAAAGCTGTACTCGCGCAGCATCATCGGGCATGACTCGCGCCACTACCTTCGCTTGTAGCGGCGGCAACTTTGCCGATGAATGGGTACTACATTCACGCGTCGCGACTTCAGGATATAAACCCTCAATATTCAGTGAGTAACCTTCCAAACATTTACGCTTTTTGCTTTTGGTAGAATCAATTAAACATACGGCTGGAGTCATTTGAACCGACATCACATAGCCTTGTACAGGAGCTGAAAATGCGTTTTGTGTACACATGACCAAAGCTGCACCACCCAAACTGAGCAATGCAAAATGAATTGGCTGCAAAATGGTACCCATGCTCATTTTCAATGATTCCGCCCCCTTAACAGTGATTCGATGACAAATGGCATGCTTGAGTATTCCACTAACTATGGTGTATTGCGTGATGGAATACTTTGCATACGACTACTCATAGATTGTCCGCCTTGACCTAACATCAATCCATAATGTGTAGCATTGGTCATGACGTGTTTTACATAGTCACGTGTTTCCAACAAAGGAATGCTTTCCGTATATTGGTCTGCCGCAATTTGCTGAAACTCTGGCTGCCAACGGCGTGCACGGTTTGGCCCTGCGTTGTACCCTGCTGTGGCCAGCACAGGACTATTGCTTAATTGTCGCTGAATGGTCGACAAATAAAATGTACCGTAGCGGATATTGGTATTCATATCACTGAGTGCAGCAGGATTAAAAGTTTCACCCATTTGTCGTGCAACCAAACGTGCCGTGTCTGGCATAATTTGCATGAGTCCACCCGCACCGACATGCGAACGTGCCGTAGTATTGAAACGGCTTTCTTGACGCATCAAACCATAAGCCCAAGCAGGATCAATACCTGCATTTTGACTATGACTCACCACATAATTACGGTGTGGCATCGCATAACGGTAACTGTAGTTGTGCTTATTCACAGTACGGTCTGCTGCATAAATTGCACGATCATACCAACCCATATCAGTCGCACGTTTGGCAGCTGCCAAAATCAAACCATCATCTTGTCTTAAATAGGCCTGACGTACCGCCCAATTCCATTCTCGATTCACATAATTGGCGGGCGCATTAATTTCACGTAAGGCAAAAGCACGGTTAAAGTGAATATCCTGATTTAAACGCTGCAAATCATTAGTTGTCGGCTGGCTATTTACTGGAATGGCATTGTAACGCTGCCCAAGACGATCTTTTGCTAATAAGTTGTGATAATCATCGCCCTGTGCCAACTGTTTATAAATATTTTGCGCACTGCGTTTTGATGCTGCATCACCACGTTGTTCTGAGGCACGAGCCAACCAGTATTGCCAACGGTCTTCTTGTTTCTGAGTCACACTCATGCTGTCTACTGCACGAATCACACTTTCCCATGCACCAAAGCGGATGGCCTGTCTGGCATAAATTTCTGCCTCTTCGGGGCTAAATGGCAAGCCATAACTGGCATCTAAGGCATTTAACACTTCACGGTTGAAATTATTTTTCATCACCGTGGTGCCGCCAATATAGCCTACTGCACGGTGCAACGCTTTTTGTACGGCATCGGGTGTGCCCTCTGCGCTCCGTTTTAGCGAAGACAAGGCCGAATCCAGATCACTGTCGGCTAAACGACCTATGGCATAAATTAAATAAGCGTGATCTTCATTGCTGGCTTTTGGGGCCGACCATAAATAATTCAGTGGATTAGCCTGAATACTGTTCAGTTGTGCCAAACTCAGATTCATACCCAAACTTTGCGCAGTCGCCAAAGCTTGCCCTGACTGCCCTGCACGCAATTGCCCCCACAAACGCTGCTGCTTGTCTTGCTGAGTCATGATTGGACTAGAGAGCATCATGCGGCCCAAACCTGTACAAGATTCAGGTTGTGAATTAGTGGTCAGCCAAACATCTTTATATTCAGCCAGCACTAAAGGATCGCCCGAACGGGTGCGCACCTGCGCCATAGCACAACTTTCCGCCTGATCGGCATTACTCACATAGGCAAGCACAGGTTGTGCACTGCCAAAATCTGCCTGTTTAACTTTTTCTTCGACATAGTCGGCAGCCAATTTTTCCGCCATAGCCGATTGAGGATGTCGCTGTGCAAACTGGATAATAGCGGTGGCAGGCTGCATACCAAGGTTAGTATTTAATGACCAATATTCAGGATAATAGCCCAATACATCATTTTGCATGGCATATTGATACTGCTGCAATAAATCAACATCACCTGAATTGGCGGCACGTAACGCATCATTGAACTGTTCATTTGCCGCATGCGTACTTGCCATGACTGCAAACGAAACAAGGCTCAAAGCAAGCTTTTTAGCTAAATTATTATTTTGTTTCATCATTTGCAGCATTCGCTTGCTTTCGGTCATTTACTTCCGCCTCGAGGTCCGCATCTCATCTTTAGGTTTAGTTTAATTAGTCTAGAACCGCAGTTGTGTTCTGTTATGTAACCTTCTGATTAGACACTATTAATCTTACAACTCATGTTCAAACAAATTTCTTCATATTTCAATCAGCTGTTGTGCTGATTTAAGGCTGTCAGTTTAGCGTGAATTCCTGCTAAAATATGCGCCTTTCTTTTGTCTAATGACGTTTATTTTTTATAAACGATTTAGTGAACTATCTCTTAGGAGCCTACATGACGGTTCAAACCTTCATCCCCAATGGTGCCCAAGCTGCCTCAGAAAACACTGTTACCCAGCCACAGCACACCCCAGCCGACGGTTCAGTCAAAAAACTGTATATCGAAACGCAAGGGTGTCAGATGAATGAGTATGACAGTCACCGTATGGCAGACCTTTTAGGCGATTCTCACGGCTATGTACTGACCAGCAACCCTGCTGATGCCGATATTCTGCTCATGAATACCTGTTCGATTCGTGAAAAAGCGCAGGAAAAGGTGTTTTCTGAATTAGGTCGCTGGCGTAAGCTGAAAGAAAAAAATCCTGATTTGGTGATTGGCGTAGGCGGTTGCGTCGCTTCTCAGGAAGGCGACAATATTCAAAAGCGTGCCCCGTATGTGGATATGATTTTTGGTCCACAAACCTTACACCGTTTACCGCAAATGCTTGATCAACACCACGATCAGGTCGAAAAACCAAAGAAAGAAAAAATCAAACTGGTGGATATTTCTTTCCCAGACATCGAAAAGTTCGACTTCCTACCTGAGCCGCGAGTTGAAGGCTTTAAGGCCTTTGTATCGATTATGGAAGGCTGTTCAAAATACTGCTCATTCTGTGTTGTGCCTTATACCCGTGGTGAAGAAGTATCACGCCCCTTAGATGATGTTTTGGCTGAAATTGCAACACTGGCAGAAAAAGGCGTGCGTGAAATTAGCTTGCTCGGTCAAAACGTAAATGGTTACCGTGGTGAAACTTTTGACGGCAAAATTTGTACTTTCGCAGATTTACTGCGTTTAGTTGCCGAAGTGCCTGGCATTGGTCGTATTCGTTACACCACATCACACCCGCTTGAATTTAATGATGATTTAATTCAATGCTACCGTGATTTACCGCAAATGGTGTCGCATTTACACTTACCTGTACAAAGTGGCTCAAACGATGTGCTACAAGCCATGAAGCGTAACCACACCATTGATGTGTATATCGACAAGATTGCCAAATTACGTAAAGTGCGCCCAGATATGCATTTATCTAGCGATTTTATTATTGGCTTCCCTGGTGAAACCGATCAAAACTTTGAAGAAACTTATCAGTTTATTCAAGAGATGGATTTTGACCACTCGTACAGTTTCATCTATTCAAAACGTCCAGGTACGCCTGCATCTGAACTTGAAGACACCACACCTGAAGATGTGAAAAAAGAGCGTTTGGCCAAAGTCCAACAATGGATCAAACAATCGAGTATTGATAAGACCGATGCCATGCTGGGTACGGTGCAACGTGTCCTGATTGAAAATGTTTCTGATAAAGATCCGAACATTTTGGTCGGCACAGCAGACAATACACGTTTAGTAACATTTATTGGTGACCCTGCTTGGGTCGGACGCTTTGCGGAGATTGAGATTACCGAGATTAAAACTTTGAATTTAGTTTATGGTGAGCTCTTGAATCTTGAGCCTGACGTGGCGTAATGTAGGAGCTAAAGTCCAATAACAGATTAAGGAATTCTCTTGACTGCAGCGATTCGACGTACAGTAACTTTTCCTGGTATTTCAATGGAACGTTTAAAAAGCATGCTCGGTGCTTATAACGGACATTTGAAACAAATCGAACAACGCCTAGACGTCCAAATTTCCCATCGTGGTGACGCCTTTTTTATAGATGGGGAAATTGATGCAGTTGAGCGAGCCGAAACGCTCTTGCAACGCCTGCATGAAGAAGCGGAAAGTTCTGCACAAATCAGTGCAGACACGCTCCACATGATGATTCAAGGCAGTCAGACTGACCGTGAATTACAATCGGATGATGGGCAAGAGCATACTGGATTGGATGCTGTTTGGTTACAAACCCGCAAAGGCCGTATTAACCCACGCGGTGCCAACCAAAAGCGTTATGTTCAGCGTATTTTGCAAAGCGATATTTCTTTTGGTATTGGTCCTGCAGGTACAGGTAAAACCTATTTGGCCGTAGCTGCTGCCGTAGATATGCTGGAACGCAATGAAATTCAGCGAATTCTATTGGTGCGTCCTGCGGTTGAAGCAGGTGAAAAACTGGGTTTCCTACCTGGTGATTTAACCCAAAAAATTGACCCCTACTTGCGCCCACTTTATGACGCCCTATATGAAATGTTGGGTTTTGAGAAAGTGGCCAAACTCATTGAACGTCAAGTAATTGAAGTTGCGCCCCTAGCATATATGCGTGGTCGCACCCTAAATCACTCTTTTGTGATTTTGGATGAAGCGCAGAATACCACCCCTGAACAAATGAAAATGTTCCTGACTCGTTTGGGCTTTGGCTCTCGTGCGGTCATTACTGGTGACGTGACTCAGGTTGATTTACCACGTGGTCAGCAATCAGGTTTATCTCATGCGCTGCGTGTCTTGGAAAATGTGCATGAAATTCACATCACACGTTTCCACTCACGTGATGTGGTACGTCACCAGTTGGTGCAAAAAATTGTTGAAGCCTACGAAGGCTGGGACAGTGAGCAACAGCGTTTAAGTGCCGAAGCACGTGCTGAACGCAAAGCACGTCAGGAAGCTTTAATTGCGGAAAATGATGCCGCAGCAGATGCACAGCACTAGTGGCTGTGCGTTCTGCAACCTACTGAAGTATTAAGGATTCATTTTGAAACTAAGTCTAAGCCTGCAACAGGACATTCAAGCACCTGAGCTGGTATTAAAGCGCGCCTATCTTAAAAAAGTGGTGGAAACCACTTTAAGGCATATAGACACCCAAAGTGACTGTGAAATTGGGATTGCCTGTGTTGATCATGCAGAAAGTCTCAAGCTTAATCTGGAATATCGCAAAAAAGACAAATCGACCAATGTCTTGTCTTTCCCGAGTGATTTACCCGATGAAATGGCACAAGTGTTGCCAAGCTTTCCAATTGGTGATCTGGTGATTTGTATTCCTGTGGTTTTACAGGAAGCAGCCGAACAAGCTAAAACACCTTTGGCACATTTCACTCACATGCTGGTACACGGCACGCTGCATCTCATGGGCTACGACCATGAAACCTCAGATGAGGATGCCGAAGAAATGGAAGCTTTAGAAATTGAGATTCTTGCCAAGTTGGGTTTAGAAAATCCATACGTGGAAAGAGATTGAATTTGAAGTTCTAAAAAACTATAAAAATAGTGGGCTTAGGCTCGCTTTTTTGTTTACCCATCCCTCTAACTCCCTCCCAACGGGAGGAAGAACACAGAGTAGAATCGTATGCGTGTATCACACAAAATTCCCTCTCCTTTCAGGAGAGGGTTAGGGAGAGGTGAATAATCATTAACGCACCTCAAACTCAGCTTCAGCAGGGTCAAAGCGCCACGTCCGCACAATCCGTAATTCAGAAATATCTTTCATTTTCGCATCGAATGCGCCAAAAGGTGCAGCCTTACGCACCGAAGCCTTCGCTGCTTCATCCAACATGGCATGACCTGAACTTTCAATTAAACGAATGGCACGAATCCCACCATTGCTGTTTAAAACTACCATTAAACGCACCTCACCCGATAAATTCTGTGCTTTGGCCTGTTCGGGGTAATAGCGGTTGCCATAAAACTCGACTTTTTGACGGAATTTTTCCATATAGCCCGCAGTGTTATCTTGCTTGGCCTGAATTCCATCAATGGTTTTAATTTTTTGCTGACGGCTAAAGTTTTGTTGGCGTTGTAAATATTGCGCTTCAATACTGGCAACCATGGCCGCCTTGGCCTGAAACTGACTATTCAATTCCTGCATGGCTTTTTTACGCTGATTTTCTGCCGCCTGCTTTTGCCAACTAAGCGTGGTCATCAACACTTTTTCTTCAAAGTTTAATTCGCGCTGTTGCTGCATACGCTCTAAGCTTTCCAGCTGTTGTTCACCTGCACTTTGCTCAGTCATAGGTGCTGGCATGTCACTCGACATGCGATGTTCTTCTCGAAAAGTCCCCGAACCTTGCTGATCGGCCTGTGCTAAAAAGTCTGCATCTTCAACTTTTGTATCACTCATTCGTACCGATACCGCAATTTCTTTAACTGCGGCATCGCTTTGTTGTGGTGCAGCAAATTGTACAGCTAAAATCATCACGTGCAGCACAGCAGCCACGAGTAACGCAGCAGCAAAAATAGGGTCTTTCCACCACTCTTGTGAAGTAGGCATCAATTGAATTTTTTTTAGCATCACATTAATCCGACAAAATGTCCGATTCCCCAAGCCGCTAAATGCGGTATAAATCTAAGAGCAAGTTACTTTGAACAGATTTTACTTTTTTCAAAACTGCCAAGTTCATCAAAAAGCTGACTGCCGAATCTTAAAATATTAAAAATGGTGCAATTTATTTTGCTAAACTGCAAGCTTCTGTGCCTGTATTTTTAATACAATTCGATAAAATATTTGTATCTGAAAAGAATCAATGAACGACCTGGACGCCGTATGCAAAGCCTGATCACCAATATCTCTCAACGTATCCGACAAGTGTACCAAAAAGCGGAAGGATTTATTGAGGATGAACGTGAATTTCCATTATCTCAAGTCTTCTTAAATGCGACTTTTCAGCGCTTTGTGACTGATAATGTGAAAATGTTGCAAGATCTGCATGCAGACTTACACGATGACTGGTTACGCCTGTACGCCACGCTGGACTATAACGGTTTAAACATTACCCTTTCGGTTGATTTAAAACTGGTACAGATGGAGCTGAATAAAAACACACAACTGATTGTGTTTGAACAAATCAGTGACACCCAAGTAATTGATGCTAGTTATCCAAGTGTTTTTCATAAAATTGCCGTGAAATGTGCCTTGTTCTACTATCAAAAAATACGCAATGACGACCCTTTGGGGATGATTTTAGAAAAACTTAAAGTCATTAAAGTCAAAGATGACTTACTGCATTTGGACTTAAACCGCTGGCTAGGCAAAAACCGCTCGATCATTGACACCTTAGGCAAAGTTCACGTGAATCACGCTGTATTACGTGAAGCCGAATTGGTACTGATGGGCAACGTCAATTTAACGGCATTGTTCCGTAAAATGTCTGAAGAAAGACTGGATGACCTGAGTGAAACCCTAGAAGATACACAAGTGACACCATTGAAACAAAAACAAAGCTAATGCCTGCCTTGCTCATCGTATCTACTAAATTTGGTTAAATTTTGGAAGAGAATACATACAGGAAAACTACATAAGCCGCATAATTTCCAATTTTCTCTTCATATTCAATGCGTATAATGGCAACAAGCAAGCAAATTGCATCTCCCTACATACAAAGGAAATATCTCAGCAATGGCAAATCATGTATTGAAAACAATGGGTATGGCAGCCGGTGTGTCCACAGCACTGTTCTTGGCTGGTTTCTCTAGCCAAGCATTTGCCATGAGTCCTTTCCAAGCTAGTTACCAGTTTAACTACAATGGTAAAAACTTGGGTTCTGCAACACGTACCTTAAGCAAAACAGGCAATCAGTGGAATTATGTATTTGCAGCCAAAGCAGGTGTGATTGCATCTGCCACTGAAACCAGCCGTTTTACTTTTAATGACGGTAAAATTGGCTCGTCTAGTTTTAGCCGCAGCAGTAAAATTTTGGTGCATAACAACACCATGAATATTAATTTTAATCCTGCTGCAAAAACCATTAACACCAAAAAAGACAGCGATGTACGCTCGTTTGCGTGGAAAGCAGGTGTGTTGGATGAACTCAATGCAGAATTGCAAATTCGTGAAGACTTAAAAAGTGGCGGTTTAAAGTCGAGCTACTATATTGCTGACAACAAAGAAGTTGAATCACGTCGCTTTATTAAACAAGGTTCAGAAAAAATCAAAACCAATTACGGTACGTTTGACACCATTAAAGTGGTTCTTAAACACAACAAACCTAACCGTGACACGATTTTCTGGCTTGCACCAAAACTTGACTACTTACCTGTAAAAGTCACCCACCAAGACAAAGACAAGTCTTATGGATTATTGCTAACAGGTTATAAAGGCCCAACCAACTAATTCTCAACATAGCTGCTGAGCAAACTCGGCAGCTATTCACCATTTGGTAAATTGTTCTTGCATTTTTTCAGGTGCTTTTTAAAATACGCTTTTGCTTTAAAAAGCACCTGCCCTTGAGGATTCTCCCGTGCATGCACTAGAACAGAAAATTTTAGCTGAAGGTATCGTTTTATCTGAGACGGTTCTCAAAGTCGATTCTTTCTTAAACCATCAAATTGACCCTGTGATGATGCAGCAAATTGGTCAAGAATTTGCGCGTTTATTTAAAGATGCAGGCATCACCAAAATTATTACTATTGAAGCATCAGGTATTGCACCTGCAGTCATGGCAGGTTTAGAACTGGGCGTTCCTGTAATTTTTGCACGTAAATATCAATCTTTAACTTTAAAAGATGATTTATACCGTTCTAAAGTGTTTTCATTTACCAAACAAACGGAAAGCACTATCGCCATTTCAAACAAACACATTCATGCTACCGACAAAGTGTTGGTCATTGATGACTTTTTAGCGAATGGTCAAGCAGCACTGGGGCTGGCAGATCTGATTCATCAAGCCCAAGCAGAAGTGGTCGGCATTGGAATTGTGATTGAAAAATCATTCCAGTCTGGTCGTGAATTACTCTTAGAAAAAGGCTACCGTGTCGAGTCATTGGCCCGTGTTAAATCCTTGGCAAATGGTACAGTTGAATTTGTACGTGATTAAGCCTTGCTCGCAGAAGCAATAAATCTAGTCATGACACAAAATTAAATCTCAAAAAGAGCGCTACGGCGCTCTTTTTTTAGCCCTATTATTTTGCAAACTTAAGCAACTCATTTACATATATTTTATTTACAAAATGACAGCGCTACGCCATGCTGAACCTCTTAAACAATAGTGTGTAAATCTCTTAAATATAAAGAAGGGAAAGATTACTCACTCTTTTGACATCCTGCTTGCAGTTATGCAAACAGCATCAGTACAAGGCATTTTACAGTCATGACACAAGACAATCCGTTGATGGAACACAGTATCGTCTGTCCAAAGTGTGGCTCAACCCAAGTTGAAAAACGCGACCATGAACAAAGCTTACAAAAAATTGGTGGAGTCTTATTAGGCTCGGCAGGAACAGCGGCTGGAACCGTCGGCGGTGCTGCCTCTGGTGCATCAATTGGTGCTGCAATTGGTACTGTGGCAGGGCCTCTTGGGGTGATTATGGGTGGTACCATTGGCACTTTTGTAGGTGCAATTAGTGTTGGAATCACTGGCGGCTTTTTAGGGCATCGCTTTGGTAAAAAAGCAGGTGTAATTGTCGACCAAAATATCTTTCTTGATTTTCACTGTCTGAAATGCAAACACCGTTTTAAAAAACAAATCAAACCAAGCCAATCTTAAACACACCAAACGTAGATTTTCATATAAAAAAGTGCTGTATAAAACAGCACTTTTATCACATCTTTTTATTATTTTACTTGTACATTTTCGGCTGCAATTACTGGCTTTTGAGCTGCTAAATATTGAACTTCTGCAGGTTGTTTTTGGGCTGGTTGTTCTTGGGGGAAGTTCAGACTGTGTACAATCTCAGTTGCAGCTACACTCGACCACGAACAGCCTAAACTCAATACAGCTAAACCAATTAACACTAACTTATTCATTTCCACTTTTCCTCAATCTCTCATTTTTACAGCAATCCATTGTGCTTAATACATATACCTGCACAAAAAATGCTGCGTGAACCGTGACAGAAAATTCTGCTTTTAAAGTGGCTATTAAATGTGAAAAGTGAAAGACTGAATATCACTAAAAATAGTGATTTTACGTGAAAAGTAATTTGTTTTTTTGCATGAATAAAAATACTCAAATTACCGCAGCCAATGAAGCTCAAATACAATCAAGGTGTAAAACATTCTATTCGTTTTACACCTGAGTTAATGATTCAGAAAATTACATTCCTTGTAACTTTTTCACCATTTCGCCTAAACGTTGCCCTTGTGCTTCACACAAGATTTTTTCATCCTGACTCAAAGCCTGATCGTGGCGTGGGCCACTCACATGAGTTGCCCCATACGGTGTACCGCCTGTCTTGGTGTTGGATAACGCAGGATGTGCATTGTGCAAGCCCATGATCATCATGCCATGGTGAAAAAGTGGCGGTAACATAGTCAGTAAAGTGCTTTCCTGTCCGCCATGCATCGAACCTGAAGAGGTAAACACACAGGCAGGTTTATTATGTAACGCACCATTCAGCCACAGACTGGTGGTTTGATCCCAAAAGTATTTCATTTCTGATGCCATATTGCCAAAGCGTGTTGGCGAACCTAAGGCTAAACCTGAACAATTGGCCAGATCATCCAAAGTACAGTAAATATCGCCTTCTGCTGGAATACTTGGCTCAGCTTGTTGTACAACAGTTGAAATATTGGGTACGGTTCTAATTTTAACAGGCATGCCACTGGCCTCTACTCCATTGGCAATTAAATGTGCCATTTCCTTAGTAGAACCATATTTACTAAAGTACAAAACCAGAATATATGCTTGCATCATGCGAATAAATCAGACTAAAAATGAAAACTATACGGTATTTTGCTGCTTTTTTGGTTAAGCTTAAACATGAAAACACATAAAGATGATTAAAAATTGAGACAGCGACTGTATGATTGTTGAGTATTTAAAGAAACTGCCCTTCTATGACAAAAAATGGTTTCAATTTGTCTTATTTGTGCTGCGTCGCTTTGAAGCCGACCGCTGCCGTGAACAAGCAGGTTCTTTAACCTACACCACCCTGTTTGCGGTTGTGCCGATGCTGACCGTTTTTTTAGTGATCATCTCTTCCATTAAGGCACTTGAACCTGCACGCCAACAATTACAACAGCTGATTTACAGTAACTTTTTACCTAAAACCACCATCGCATTCGACAAAGCCTTAAGTGCTTTTACTGATAAATCTAGCAACCTCACGATTATCGGGATTCTGTTTTTATTCATTACCACAGTGATGATGCTGACCAGTATTGAAACCGTGTTTAATCGCATTTGGCGTGTCAAAGAAACCCGTGGTGGCATTATGGGTTTTATGCGTTATTGGACCATTATTTCTTTAGGACCTATTTTGCTGGGCAGTGCCTTTGTTATTTCATCCACTTTGGCATCTATGAATGTACTCAGTAATAACTTTGCAGGTTATGAGCTCAACGGTGCGTTTATTTTATGGCTGATTTCATTCGCACTGACTGTTTTAGGCTTTTTTATTCTAAACTGGACGATTCCCAACCGTAGTGTGCCTGTAAAAGCCGCCCTAATTGCAGGTGTTTTTAGCGCAGTGGTGTTTGAATTATTAAAAAACCTGTTTGGTTTTATTATGTCCAACTTCACCAGCTATGAGCTGATTTATGGTGCATTTGCGGCTGTGCCTATTTTCTTACTGTGGATTTTTCTGTCTTGGAACATCGTACTCTTAGGTGTCGAAATTAGTTATGCCCTGACCGCATTTGAAGCCAGTCGAGAAAAAAAATGCCATCCCCTACTTATGCTTTTAGACTTGCTGGAATTGTTCTATAAAAAGCAAATGCGTGGCGAGAGTGTGAGCGAGGCAGAAGCACTGGATGTTTTAGGCCGCAATGAAATTGGACGCTGGCCATCTTATGTATTGATGTTGGAACAACAAAATTTAATTAAGCGCACTGAAAATGATGAATTCGTGTTGGTGCGTAATTTGTCTCAGGTGGATTTTTGGAGTTTTTATTCAAAATTACCTTACTCTTTACCACGCCGTCAGGAGTTAGCCAATGTGTATCCTGATGATGAATGGATGCAAAAACTAGGGCCTATTTTAATTGAATCTGACGACTACTTAGCTGCCAAACTTTCCATTCCGTTATCTAAAATTTTTGAAGCGAAATAACGGCTAATCTAGATCATTTCAATTTTTGGCACAAACCATCTTCAAGTTTAGGTATGCAATTCCCTAAGTCGCTTGAAGATGGTTTTTGCTTGATTGCAGATAAAGTCTGACAAACCACAACCCAACCGAATTCAAACCGAGCAGCACAGCTTATTTGCTTTGCATTACCTGAGTTTTATTTTTAAACCAACCTTGTGCATTGACCATCAACACGCCCAACATGACCAAAATTGCCCCGACGATAAAACTTTGACTCAGACTTTCATTCAATAACCAAACACCAAACAACACCCCGAATAAAGGCGTTAAAAATGAAAATACGCCTAAGCTAGAGGCTAAATATTGCTTCAACAACCAAAACCAAGCCAAATAGCTAATAAATGAAATCAACACAGCATGAAAAACCAAACTTGCCCATGCAATAGCAGTCCAATGAATGTCTGCTTGCCCGAGTGCATACGCCATAGGCAATAAAATCAGAAAGCCACCTACCAATTGATAAAACAGGGTTTGCGTTGCAGGTGCTTCAGACAAACGGCTTAAACGTACAGCTATCGTGGTGGCTGCCCAAAGCATACCTGCACTTAAGGCCAGTAAATCACCAAAAAGCATTTGGTTGAAGTCTTGCTGTTGAGATTCAGCACGCCACAAAAACGTAACCGCAATCCCAACAAAAGCCAAAATAATTCCGCTCCACTGCAAAGGAGATAACCGCTCTGCAGGTAGTTTCCAATGTAAGCCTAAAGCCACAAAAATAGGTGCAGTGTATAGTAAAACCACCACGTGCGAGGCAGAGGTATATTGAATAGCTTGCCCTAGCATAAAAAATTCTGCGGCAAACAACACCCCGACCAATATGCCGGGATACACGTATTGTGCTGCAAACAATTGTGTATTTCTTGCCATCCACAACAAAGGCAACACCATGCTGGCAGATAAACCTGAGCGTAATGCCAATTGCATTAATGGAGAAATATCAGGTGCGGCCAGCTTCAGCACCACTTGTTGTAAACCCCAAAAGACGCACAAAATAAGCATCATACTACTGGCTTTTGCATCTAGTGCTTGGCGTGAACTCATGGCTGAACCTGATTTAAACAAAAAATAGACTTTCAAATAAGCGGCGAACTCAACCCAAATAGCTTGGTTGATTAAATACGCTTGAGTAGGTGAAATATTTTGGCATTATGCGTGAGTTCGCATAAAAAAAGCGACCTTAAAAGATCGCTAATTTTAAATAAGATATGGGCTTAATCGTCTGTTGCAAAAGCAATATCACTGAGTCCGGCTTCACTCGCACGTGACATCACTTGCGCTACAGTATCATAACGCGCTTCTTTGTCGGCTCTTAACACCACCGTTGGTTGCTGAGCTTGCTGACTGGCGCTGTTAAAGCGGGTTTGCAACTCATCTAAGCTAATAATTTGATCATCCCACGCCACTTCACCATTGGCATTGATACTGACCTGAATTTGCTCAGGTGGTAAATCGACAATCTCTGCAGTCGTTTGCGGCAAGGTTAATGGTATAGATGGGTTGGCAACGGTCGCTGTCACCAAAAAGATGATCATCAATACCAACATAATGTCGATCAGGGGAATGAGGTTCATCTCATTCATGCCTGAGTCGTTGTCTTCACCCAATTGAAAAGCCATTAAACCTGACCTCCCACCAAACTTTGTTGTGTTGCTTTCACTTCTGTTTTTTGCACAGATGAATCTTGCTGCAACATGGTATCAATCAACAAGCTGTGTGCATGATCTTGCAGATTGTTCGATAAGGTACGGTTCACGCGTGAGCAAATGTTGTAGGCAATCACTGCTGGAATTGCGACTGCCAAACCAAAGCCTGTCATAATTAAAGCTTCACCCACTGGGGTTGCGACTTGTGCCAGTCCTGCCTGCCCACTTTTACCTACGGCAACCAGTGCATGGAAAATTCCCCAAACCGTACCGAATAAACCGACAAACGGTGCAAGTGAGGCAATTGTACCCAATACCGACACCCCTTTTTCTGCCGATGCTTTTTCTACAGAAATTTGACGCAATAGGGCCTGTTCTGCAACCGCTTTGCGCTGTTCAAAACTTAGTGGCGCCAGTTTTGCCTTAAGCTGATTTAAAGCCTGAGACAGTTGAGCATAAGCTTGTTGCTTCAATTGGCGCGTGCCCATCAAACGTAATGCGAAGATGGTCCATGTCGCAATCGACATCGCCAATAACACGAAATACAGTGTTTTGCTGACTGCATCTGCATGTTGCCAATAGACGGAAAAGTTCATACTCGAACTCCTGTTAAGGTTAGCCGTTAGGGTTCAATGTCAATTCAAAAGGCTGCTCAGCACGAATTGGATAAGCAACGCCATTTTCTTTGTACGGTTTGAATTTTGCACTACGCACAGCGCGTAAAATCTTTTGATCTAAAGCAGGTAAACCACTGGAACGGGTGATTTGTGCATGGGTAATTGCGCCTTTTTCATTGGCCTCAATGAGAACTACCACTGTTCGGGTTTCACCTTGTAAATCGCGGTTACTATAAGTTGGTTTTGGTGAGCGACTCCATTGCACCCCTGACCCACCAATTGAAACTGTTTTAGGTGCGGCTGGCACGACAGGTGCGGGTGCAACAGGCGCAGGAGTTGGTTTAGGTGCGGCTTGTACCACCTTAGTTTCAGTCACTGTCGCTACAGGTGCAGGTTTCACAACACGCTCGACAGGTTTTTCTACGGGTTTTGCCACAGGCTTAGGCGCTTCCGCTTTTTTCACCTGCTGTACTTTTTCCACTTTTTTAGGTGGCGGTGGTAACGGTTTTTCTACCACTGGCACTTCTTTCACTGGCTGCGGTTTTGGTTTTTCTGGTTGCGGCTCAGCTTTAGGTTGTGGCGGCAAAGGTTTTGGAGGTTCTTGAATTTTTACAAAGCGGACTTTTAAAGGTTCTTTTTCTATTGGCTTTAAGCTTGGGGTTGGCATCTGCCCCAATGCCCACAACACGCCCACGTGTCCCAATGCAACCACGGCTAAAGCTGTTACAACTTTCTTTTTCATGGTGTGGGATGTATGCGTCATAGCGTTGGGAGATTGGTTCATTAAAGTCAGCGACCTTGAAAAGCAATTGCCAAACCATCACAGCTTATACGATCAAACTGATCGGTTAGCACAATTAAAGTAACGCAATAATAAATGAGAAGTGTTTTCATTTGCAACTATTTTTTAATAACACATGTGAACAATCACACATTATGCTTATTAATACACAATTAAAATAAATGTTATAACATTACAATTATAGTATAAAAAAACATGCCTAGACGGCATGTTTTTTGTTCAATCTTGAGATGGCTTTACACCCTATTGAAATACAACAGTTTTGTTGCCATCTACAATAATACGGTCTTCTAAATGCCATTTGACTGCACGAGCCAGTACATTACGTTCAACGTCCTGCCCCAATTCGCGCAACTGATCTACCGTAAAGTCATGGTTTACACGCTCTACATCTTGCTCAATAATCGGGCCTTGGTCTAGGTCTGCAGTCACGTAGTGTGCCGTTGCACCAATCAACTTCACGCCTTTTTCATAGGCTTGTTTGTACGGGTTTGCTCCCACAAAGGCCGGCAAGAAAGAGTGGTGAATATTGATCACTTTCATTTCCCACTTAGACACAAACTCTTCATCCAGAATTTGCATATAACGCGCCAATACCAGCAAATCATTGCCTTGCATCAATTCATCAATTTGAGCATAAGCTTCACGTTTATTTTCTTTATTTACAGGTACCACTTCAAATGGGATACCAAAATTTTCTACCGCTTCACGCAATGTGTCATGGTTCGACACTACTTTGGTAATTTCACACGGTAAACCGCCACGTGAATGACGCCATAACAACTCAAGCAAAGCATGATCGACTTTAGACACCAAAATGCCGACTTTTTTCACATCGCTGACTAAGGCCAAACGCCACTGCATGTCATAGCGTTCTGCCACGTTAGATGCAAACGTTTGCAATAAGCTTTCTTTACGGCTTTGCAAATGATCCAGCTCAAACTCAACCCGCATGAAATAACGCCCGCCCTGTGCTTCTGTTGCGTATTGATCAAGCGCAGTAATGTTAGCTCCCTGATGATACAAAAAGCTTGATACAGCCTGCACAATACCCGGTTTATCTTCACAGGTAATCAGTAAACGTGCAGTATTCGCAGTCGTCATATTCATGTTGTTTTAAGTCACTACTTGGTTAAATTGAAAAACAAGCCGAGTATTCTAACGCGTTTCTCAGACATTCTAAATAGCCATTCACAGCCGCTTAGTCGGCTTGGGTATTTTTACTGGATGATAAACTTGCAAACAGTTCAGATGAACCCAATGTTTCCAATAATCGCTCATAAGTCGCACGGCTTTCACCACGTAAATATGCCCCCTCAAGGAACAACATTTGACGCAAAGCCTGCCATACCCATTTTTCTTCTAAATGATTGGAATCGGTAATGTGACCCGACATATATAAGAAGTTGGTCCAGTTGGTCAGCACAATCCAGATATTAATAATTAAGGCTTCAATTTCCGACTCGGTCATTTGCATGAGTCCTGCATCCACAAAGGCCTGATAAATTTTCTGCCCCTGCTGCATGACCTGCCCTGCAAAACGCGGATACATTTTGCGGAAATCTTCATTGGTTTCGACCAAGTGATAGACATCACGATGCAAAAAACGATAGGCCCATAACTGACTACTGAGTACCTGAAAATAACGAATTTTATCGTTGGCATCCAACCCACGGCTTTCAGGTAAGGCCAACATTTCTAAAGTTTCCTGCTGGTATTGCTCCATCAACTCTTTAATAATTTCGTTCTTATTGCGGAAATGGTAATACAAATTCCCTGGGCTCATGCCCAATTCAGCCGCAATATGATTGGTTGTAACTGAACGCTCACCACGCTCGTTAAACAATTGCAAACTCAATTGCAAAATACGTTCTTTGGTTTTCAACGTTTTGGTTTGTGACATCCTAAAAACAACCATTCTTTAAAATTTGGGGGAGCAAAAACATAAAGTCACTTGACTGTTTAGAGTAAATACTCTAAAAACTAACTTATATTGCTTTTATTGAATGGTAACATGCCATGAACAGTCAAACAAAAACAACTTCAATGACCCCTCATTCACCCGATTTACAACGTCTGGATGATATTTTGGCATTGCAGAAATATGCGTATCAACGTCATCCTGTCCCAAGTGCCAAAGAACGCATTGAGCGTTTAGCTCGCTTAAAACGTGTCATTGTGAAATATCAAGACCAATTTGCTGAAGCGATTAATCGTGACTATGGCAACCGTGCCATTGCAGAAACTAAAATTGGCGAGCTGCTGACTTGTTTAGAACATATCAAATACTACAGTAAAAACCTAAGCAATTGGATGAAACCGTCTAAACGTCAAGTCGGAATCATTCACCAACCTGCAAAAGCATGGGTACAGTATCAGCCTTTAGGGGTGATTGGCATTATTGCACCATGGAATTATCCATTATTACTGTCTTTAGGCCCACTCATTTGTGCTTTGGCTGCAGGTAACAATGCCATGATCAAAATTTCCAGTGCCTCGACCCATTTTGGTCGGGTATTGGAAAATGCCTTGAGTGAAGCGTTCCCACAAGAACTGGTGGCAGTGATTAATGGCGGTGGTAATCTTTCTGACGCCTTCAGCCATTTACCTTTTGACAAAATGATTTTCACAGGCTCTACCGAAGTCGGTAAAACGGTAATGGCTGCAGCATCCAAAAACTTAGTTCCTGTCATTTTAGAACTTGGTGGAAAATCACCTGTTTTGGTTCACCCTTCTAGCGACATGGCCGATGTTGCTCAACGTCTTGCCGTAGGTAAACTTTGGAACGCAGGTCAAACCTGCGTTGCGCCTGACTATATGTTCCTGCCTAAAGGTAAAACTGCCGAATTTATGGAACATTTTGAACGCTATGTGACGGAAATGTATCCACACATTCGTGACAATCAGGACTATACCGCCATTATTAATGACAAACAGTACCGCCGTTTGCAAGGTTATTTGGAAGATGCCCGTGAACGCGGTGCCAATATTATTGAAATTAATCCGCAAAGTGAAAATGTCGCTGCAACCCGCAAAATGGCGCCTACCGTACTGACCAATGTCAGCCCAGACATGCAAATTATGCAAAACGAAATCTTCGGGCCAGTGCTACCTATCTTAGAATATGATCAAATTGATGATGTAATCGAGTTTATTAATAGCCGACCGCGTCCTCTTGCTTTATACTATTTCGACTTTGATCAGGCGCGTGCCGACTATGTCGCACAGCGAACCCATTCAGGGCATTTCGGAATCAATACTGTATTGACCCACGTTGCACAAGATGACCTACCGTTTGGCGGTGTTGGCGCATCAGGGATGGGGAAATATCACGGTCCTGAAGGTTTTTTCAGCTTATCACATGAACGGTCGGTAATGTCTAATCCGAAGCTATATAGCTTGAAGTTCATTCTTCCCCCATTTGATAAGCCGATTCATCGATTGATTTCGAAGACGCTGCTTCGCTAACTGATCAAGGCATGAGCTATCAAACTAGCTCATGCTGTTTTTGAAGAAAATCGCTTGTCTTTT
Organism: Acinetobacter sp. A3; assembly: GCF_012371415.1. Classification (NCBI taxonomy): domain Bacteria; kingdom Pseudomonadati; phylum Pseudomonadota; class Gammaproteobacteria; order Moraxellales; family Moraxellaceae; genus Acinetobacter; species Acinetobacter sp. A3. Next base: position 26,239 of record NZ_JAAZQW010000018.1, on the reverse strand, counting down.
AAGCGTATTTTTGATATAAAACGCCCCTTGAATGAATTCATCCGTTTATTTTTGACTGGCCATACAGATTTGCTGTTGGCTAAATCAATGGAGTTACACCATGTCTAAGGTTTGCCAAGTTACCGGCAAGCGTCCAGTCGTTGGTAACAACGTCTCACACGCCAACAACAAAACTAAGCGCCGGTTCGAGCCGAACCTGCACAACCACCGTTTCTGGTTAGAAAGCGAAAAACGTTTCGTACGTCTTCGTTTAACCACTAAAGGTATGCGTATTATCGACAAATTGGGCATTGAAAAGGTTGTTGCTGACCTACGTGCTCAAGGTCAAAAGATCTAAGTAAGGAGTCAAGACAATGCGTGATAAGATTCGCTTAGTGTCTACAGCGGGTACTGGTTATTTCTACACCACTACTAAAAACAAACGTACTATGCCGGAAAAAATGGAAATCAAAAAATTTGATCCAAAAATCCGTCAACACGTGATTTTCAAAGAAGCTAAAATCAAATAATTTTGGCTTTTTAAAAAAACGACCTGAATTAGGTCGTTTTTTTTGCACTTTTTTTGCCCCACTTGTTAAAATTTCCTCGCATTTTTCTTTTGGCACTGTTTGTGCTTGTCTTCACATAAGGTTAACCATGGCTTCAGGAGTTTCTCGTGCCGCATGATGTAGAACTCATTATCTTACTTGCCGTTGGTTTTGGCTTGGCGCTGGTATTTGGTTATATCGCTGCTCGTTTACGCCTGCCGCCGCTCATGGGCTATTTAATTGCTGGGGTGATCATTAGCCCCAACACCCCCGGAATTGTTGCCGACATCCATTTAGCCAACCAACTGGCAGAACTTGGGGTAATGTTCCTCATGTTTGGCGTGGGCATGCACTTTTCCCTGAACGATCTCATGCAAGTCCGACGTATTGCCCTGCCTGGTGCAATACTACAAATTGCAGTGGCGACCTTATTGGGTGTGGGTGTGTCGATGATGTGGGGTTGGAGTTTTGGCTCTGCGCTCATCTTTGGCTTAAGCCTGTCCTGTGCCAGTACCGTTGTTTTGCTCAAAGCCTTAGGAGATCGCGGCTTACTTGACTCCGTTAACGGTAAAATTGCTGTGGGTTGGTTATTGGTTGAAGACTTAGTGATGGTCTTGGCCTTGGTACTGCTTCCCGCAACAGCCGTATTACTGGGTGGACAAGCCATTGAAGGTGCAAATGATGAAAATATCTGGCTAACTTTGGGGCTAACCTTACTTAAGGTCTCAGGCTTCATTGCCTTTATGCTCATTGTGGGCAAACGCCTTGTGCCCTTTATCATGCAAATTGTGGCGCGGTTGGGCTCTCGGGAACTGTTTACCCTAACTGTAGTTGCAGCAGCGGTATCAATTGCCTTTGGTGCCTATAAAGTCTTTGGCGTATCGATGGCGCTCGGTGCATTCTTTGCAGGTATGGTGGTGAAAGAGTCTGACTTTAGCCATCGTGCCGAAGAAGAAACTCTTCCACTACGTGAAATTTTCTCAATCCTGTTCTTTGTAGCCGTGGGCATGCTGTTTGACCCACGTATTTTAATTGAAGAACCGATACACGTACTGGCTGTGGTTGCCATTATTATGGTGGGTAAAACCATTGCAGCAATGGCGTTGGTGCTGTTCTTCCGCTACCCACTCAACACGGCCTTAACTGTAGGTGCAAGCTTAGCGCAAATTGGTGAGTTCTCCTTCATTTTGGCAACCTTAGGCGTATCGCTACAACTGTTGTCGCTGGAAGGCCAAAACCTGATTCTGGCAGGAGCACTCATTTCTATTACACTCAACTCTTTTGTTTTCTCTGCAATTGAACCCGTGCAAAACTGGATTCGGGAACGCTCTTACTTGGCACGTTTACTGGAACGTAGCAGCGACCCATTAGCGATGCTACCCGATGAAGTCTCACAGGACTATTTACGTGATCAGGTCGTGATTGTTGGACATGGTGAAGTCGGACGTCGTATTACCCAAAACCTCATGGCTGAAAATATTAAGGTCGTGATTGCCGAAGAAAACCGTGAAATTGTAGAAGATTTGCGTGCCAAAGGCATTGCTGCGGTCAGCGGAGTTGCGACAGAAGCAGGTGTGCTGATTCAGGCGCATATCCAGCATGCAAGACTGTTGGTGCTTTCGCCTATGGATATTCTGGACATTCATAAAATTGTGGATATTGCCAAAACCCTCAACCCTGAAATTCAGGTCTTGGTTTGTGCAGAAAGCAAAGCTGAAGCCGAAGTGATTCGTAAGGACAACATTGGTGAGGTGTATTTCGCCAAAGAAGAAATGGCGAAAAATATGAGTAATTATATTTTAAATCAAATTGAAATTGCGCATCATCAACCACCAACGCATTAAGCCAAGTTTGGACTTATGGCGATCTAAGCCAGATATAAAACAAACAAAAAGCGCACTTTAAACAGTGCGCTTTTTATATGAACGATTGCTTTCTCTGCTGATCTAGCAAGTTCACTAAAGCATACAGATCAACTCATAAATTTTGGCTGCTCATCCACAATTTCTGCATGCCACTCATTGACCTGTTTTTCCAACAAGCCAAATAATGCCGCCTGAATCATGTGCTGGGCAACAACAGCAGTCTGATCACCCAATAAGGCTTTGACTTCGTCATTGAACTGGATTTTCACTAACGGCTCTTTCTCTGAGCCTGCATTACGCAATGCCAACTCACCGCCTTCAAGCTGCACCAGCTCCAAAATAGCTTCCTGATTACCAAATAATTCTTTCAATTGCTCTATAGACATATATCCTCCATGCTCGACATGGCGGCAAAGGCGCTTGCACTTTGCATCGTTCAGAATATTTATATCGGGCTGATCAAAAATTTTTCAAGGGCTATTGGTCAGCTTAAAACTCCACCATCTCATTGCGAAAACCATCAATCAATTGGGTCAAATCTCGATGCCATTCGCGTAAAATTTTGGTGTCTGGCAACCATGCTTGCGGCGTTTGCGTGACTTTAATAATTAAATTAGATGATGTTTCATCTTCAGGTTCAGGCGCACTCGGTTCTGGTGTGTACTGACACAAGCGATACGCTCGCTTTAACTCTGCAATAAAGCCCGATTTACTCAGTTGCTGTAAAATAGCCACTTCAGGGGAAATCTGCCCTTTTGCGGCCATTAATTCTTCAATCGATTTAAGGGTCGGATTGCTGTCATTCAGGCGATAATAGCGTACCAATTCCTGCAAAAAAGCCAGTACTGCACCATGCAAATGAAATACCGCAGCTTCACGATGCGCCTGTGCTTGCTGAACGTGTTCGGTTTGTTCTGCCTGTTGGCACGAAAGGCGTGCGAAATATAATTTCTGATTGGTACGATCTGCATGAAAACGAGCAACACGAGACATGAGCCTTTCCTCAATTTAGCGGTCTAAGAGCTTTAGATTAAACCGATTTTTACACGATTCCCAATAAAAAATAGACTGTTTTTATACAACCTAAAATGCGCACCAATACAATACATACATCAGAATTTACATTAAAAAATACGCATAAAAAAGGAGCACTTTTTGCTCCCTTTGAACTATTTTGAGGCAGGCTTATCTTCCGCCACTTTGACTCGAATACCATGGCCATGCAGACGCAGTGTGTTCAAGCCTTTAATGGCTTTCACAGCTTCACGTGCATGCGGCATTTCTACAAATGCAAATCCTTTCGATTTTCCTGTTGCCGCATCCAGCACCAACGTACAAGATTCAACTGTGCCGTATTCCTGAAAAAGTTTTAATAACTCTTCTTCAGTAACCGTGCGCTCTAAATTACGAACTAAAATTTTCATCTTACAACCTTAAAATAGGCAAAAAACATCAAAAAGCACTCGCCTACTCTACTTTTTGCAGGAAACCATGTGACATAGTTTAATCGAGATCAATGCCAAAATCTAAATTAATCGCTTGACGTTCCACCAAAGCACTTTTAACTGTTTGCTGACGGGGACGGTGATGGGTTTCCGTGCTACACAACTGACGTGTCAAATCATTCAAGAAATAACTGTCTAGCTTGCGCCCCTGTTCGTCTACCGTGTCACGCGCCCACAAATTCAGATTTTGTTTGGTTAAAATCAGTTCATTTTGGGCACGGGTCAAAGCCACATACAACACGCGACGTTCTTCTTCAATATCATCAAAACTGCCTTGCGCCCGTGCGTGTGGATACTGCCCCGGTGTCACATTGGCCACATAGCACACTTTTTGTTCTGTACCCTTGGCAGAGTGAATCGTAATCAAAGTGACAACATCAGTATCTGACTGACGTTCAATTTCTGAAATAGATACAGGATCGAGTACGTACTCTTCTAAAAATTCACTTAACTGCGCATGCTTAGCCGCCAATTGTTGCACCAACTGAAAATCGCCCTGACGACGATTCCAGTCTTTTTTATAATTTTCTGCCAATTGTTCCTGAATAGCTTCAATCCCCAAACCGACACAAGCAGCAACTTCATGCCGTAAAACGTCCATCTGCTTCATAATCAGTAAAGTTTTTTCAGGCAATTTTCCAAACTTTTCCAACTTTTCAATAATTTTATCCATGCTCGGTTCAAGCAATAGTTGTTGGGCCAACTTACTTGCACCGACATCACCCACGCCATTCCATAAGGTCAGAAAACGCATCCATGCAATATCATCTAGAGGATTGGCAATGACCCGCAATAAACTGAGCAAGTCTTTCACATGCGCGGTTTCCAATAACTTCATGCCACCAATAAAACGATACGGCACACTTGCCGCAATACATGCTGCTTCAATATGCCGTGCGGCAAAACTGGAGCGTACCAACACCATGTGATCTGACCACGGTGCACCTTCCAAGAAATGTCGCTCTTTAATATCAATGGCGATCCATTTGGCTTCATCAAACTCATTTGGAAAAATATGTATTTTCGGCTTGATGCCATCACCACGATACGCTTGCAATCGTTTGTTATAGCGAATTTCACTTTGCTCCAGCAACCAGTTAGACAGGTCTAATATTTCCTGTGTGGAGCGATAATTTTGTTCCAGTTTAAAAATTTGAGCATTCGGCACACGTTCAGTGAAATGATGAATATTTTCAAAATCCGCACCACGGAAACCATAAATCGACTGCGCATCATCACCCACGCAAAACAGGTTGACCCGATCTTTTAAGGGTTCAAGCAATGCCCATTGCAAAGGATTGGTGTCCTGCATTTCATCGACCAGCAAGTGCTGACAAATGGATGCGACATAATCGACCAGACCTTCAGATTGTGCCAATGCAGAAGCCACCACAGCCAAAATATCGTCATAATCTAGAAAACCACGCGCACGTTTACGGCTTTCATATTCCTGCATGATCTCGGCAATTTGGTCTTTCATTGCCAAATATTCAGGCTGTTGTTTTTCTAATGCCACACTCAATTTTTGGCGGGTATTTCGTGCAAAAGAATATAAGTCACATAATTCTTGAGGCTTAGGCAACTGACTTGGGTTTTTCTTATCATCTTTGCCACGAATTAAACGGAACATCATTAACTGATCATCACGATCAATAATTGAAAACTGCTCTAAGCCAAATGCTTTAGGGATACGGCGCAGCAAATACATACAAAAAGTATGGAAAGTCGAAGCACGCAAGCCCTTAGCTTGCTCACCCAGTGCTAACTCAACCCGCGCCACAATTTCACAGGCTGCACGACGGGTAAAAGTCAAAATTTGAATCTGATTAGCAGGAATACCCTGATCAATTAAATACGCTGCACGTGCCACAATGGTTTTGGTTTTGCCACAGCCTGCCCCTGCCAAAACCAGACTATGTTGATGTGCTGTGGTGGCTGCTTGTTTTTGTTGGGGGTTCAATTCATCAATTAGGCTGGCTAAACTCATAGTGACTCATCGTGCTAGGTGGATGAATAGTTTAACAGATCGGTTTGAGAATAAGCCCACGAATATCAATAGCACATTTCATACACTCAGCATACTTTTGCACAGGCTGTATCGTGAGTTGTGGATAAGTACAGGTTTATCCTCAGGCTTATTTCCAGCCCAGTTCAATAGCGGTAATTTCGTTGATGCGTGTTTGCTCCAACGACTCAGGCATTTTACTTTTGCTTTGTGAAAGCGGGATATAGCCTGCCATTAACTCGGCTTGCTGCTGTGGATATAAAGGCTGTTGATTCGGTGCTGCATAGCCAATCGGGTAAATTGGCTGACCTGTTGCCAAGTCGTATTTGTCTGTTGCACCAAATGCATGTAGTAATTCATGCACCATCACCATGGTATTGCGCTGGCTGTGCGCATTGGAGGCGAATAAATTTACTGAGCCAATTTTGCCTTTTTGCAGTGCGGTGGAGTGTTTTAAAATTTGGGTTTGGCTTGGATCATAATAATTCAGATACAGCGTCACAGTTGCCGCACCATCACTCCCCTGTCTTTGCTGCCAAGCATAAAAACGAAACTTTAAACTCCAAAGAACAGTACTGAGTAAAGAGGCATCCGTCGGGACTTTAGGCGGCAACTGCTTAAGTTCACGGCCTAACTTAAAATACAGCGCAACTGGTTGGTCGCGATACTGCTGTGATGCTTGTTTAAGATAGTCTTGTGCTGTGTTTAAATTAGCAATATTTAAGCCATTGATATAATTTTGTGTGTTTGTCCGTCCATCGGCATTAATGGGGTGTAATAATACGATGATCGGCTTAGTCCAGTCTTGATTCTGATCACGCCATGCATTGACTGCAACAACCAGTAAAACCAGCAATAAGCATAAAATTCGGATTTTTTTCCACATAACACCAGCACGCCTGTTTTCTTCTTTTACTAATTAATTGTGTGTTCAATTGAATAAAAAATGCTGACCGAAGCCAGCATTTTTATTTTGGGTGATTAAGCCTCAACCCATTTACCGTCTTGGTAAACCAATGACCATTTGGTTTGTTTGCCTTCAGGCGTTTCTGAACCAATATATTGCGCTTGGTTTTTACGGCTAAATTTCACCAAAGTTGGATTACCTTCTGGGTCTGCATCGGGTGCTTGCAAAATAAATTGATATTTTGGATCAAGCTGTTCTGCTACCGTACGCAACTCAGCCACTTTCGGGGCACGGGTTTCACGCACTTTCGGGAACTTGCTAGCTGCCAAGAATAAACCTGCTGCACCATCACGTAGTACAAAAAAGTCATCGTGTTTGGTCGAGCGTAAATGCTCCATTTTAATTGGATCAACGCGCGGTGGCGCAGGTTGACCATTCTTGAGCACTTTACGCGTGTTTTCACAACTGGTGCAGGCAAAATAAGGGCCAAAACGACCTGTTTTCAGCTGCATTTCGCCATCACACTTGTCACAAGGAATGGTTGGACCATCATAGCCTTTAATTTTGAACTCGCCTTCTTCAAGCTCAAAACCTGAACAGTCTGGGTTATTCCCACAAATGTGCAGTTTACGACCGCCATCAATTACATAACTGTCCATGGCTGTTTCACAAATTGGACAGCGCTTTTTAGACATCAAATCTGCGGTTTCAGCGGCATCATCATCGGATAAGGCGGCAAGTGATTCTACAGGTGTCAGGTTCAGCGTTCCCTTACAACGCTCTTTCGGTGGCAAGTTATAGCCTGAGCAGCCTAAGAATACGCCTGTCGTACCTGTACGAATCTGCATTGGTCGTGAGCATTCTTTACAATGTACTGCATCGACCTCTACAGGCAAGTTACGGCGCATGCCTTGTTCGCCCTGTGCATTGGTTAAACGCTGTTTGAAATCGCCATAAAAACTGTTAAGCAAATCTTTCCAGTTACGTTCACCATCTGCAACTTTATCTAGCTGACCTTCAAGGTCTGCAGTAAAGTCATAGTTCATCAAGTTATTAAAGCTTTCATCCAAACGGTCGGTTACAATCTCGCCCATTTTTTCTGCAAATAAGCGACGATTTTCCAGTTTCACATAACCACGGTCTTGAATGGTCGAAATAATCGCAGCATAGGTCGATGGACGCCCAATGCCTTTTTTCTCAAGCTCTTTGACCAAAGAAGCTTCGGTAAAACGTGCAGGCGGTTTAGTAAAGTGTTGCGATGGATCAAGCTTTTCTAATTTAAGAATTTCACCCACTTTAACGGCTGGCAACAGCACATCATCATCAGATTTGTTTTGGCCACGCACTTTGGTAAAGCCATCAAAAACCAGTGTACGGCCTTTGGCTTTTAACTCTACGCCATTGGCATCGACTAAAATGGTAGATGACAAATATTCTGCAGGCGTCATTTGACAGGCAACGAACTGACGCCAAATTAGGTCATACAAACGCTGTGCATCACGCTCTACCCCCACCAAACTGTCACCTTTCAGCGCAACATTAGATGGACGAATTGCTTCGTGCGCTTCTTGTGCGCCTGCTTTATTGCCATAACGGTTAGGTTTTGCGGGTAAATATTTTTGACCAAACTCGGATTCAATATGTGTGCGTACCATATTTACGGCATCATCACTCAAGAACGTCGAGTCCGTACGCATATAGGTAATAAAACCTGCTTCATACAGACGCTGTGCCAACATCATGGTTTTCTTGACAGAAAAACCAAGACGGGTACTGGCTGCTTGTTGCAGCGTTGAGGTGATATACGGTGCGCTCGGATTAACTTTGGTTGGCTTATCTTCACGTGCAGATACGGTGTATTGCGCATCTTTAATCAAGTTCAGTAAAGCATCGGTTTCGGCTTTATTGCGTAACTTGAGGGTTTTACCCGCTTGCTTCACCGCTTCTAGGCGAATGTCATCTTTTGCAGATTTAGTATCCGCAAACACTTGCCAGTATTCTTCAGGGACGAAAGCACGAATTTCACGCTCACGTTCTACCACCAATTTAACCGCAACAGACTGCACACGCCCTGCCGATAAACCACGGGCAATTTTTTCCCATAACAGTGGTGAGATCATAAAGCCAACCACACGGTCTAAGAAACGACGTGCTTGTTGTGCATTGACTTTATTGGTATCTAAACGTGCAGGGTGCTTAAACGCTTCCTGAATGGCATTTTTGGTAATTTCGTTAAACACCACACGCTGATAACGTGAGTCATCGCCACCAATGACTTCTTTTAAATGCCATGCAATGGCTTCCCCTTCACGGTCCAAGTCCGTTGCGAGATAGACTTCATCGACCTGCGATGCCAGTTTTTTTAATTCCGCAACGACATTTTCCTTGCCTGGCAGCACTTCATAATGTGCTTTCCAGTCATGTTCAGGATCGACGCCCATACGGTTGACTAATGCTAATTGAGCTTTTTCAGCTTTCTGAGCCTCGGTCAGCTTGGTTCGGGTGGTGGTTTTCTTTTCTGTGGTTTTAGCACCGCCACTGGTTGGTAAATCACGCACGTGACCTACCGAAGACTTCACAATGTAGTCTGAACCAAGATATTTATTGATTGTTTTCGCTTTTGCAGGCGACTCCACAATCACTAAGGCACGTTTGTGACCAGCTTCAGATTTGGCTGCTGTGCTTTTGGATGTGGACCGAGGAGCGTTCGCCATAAGTAACCGTATTTCCTATTTAATGGTTTAAAAATTAATGTTCTGCCAAGCCATGTAAAAAGGCTTTCATTTCATCTAACTGAGTAGCACGAAGGTCGGCTTCTTCATCCCAATAGATTCCTACACAGTTTGCCTGCATATCAATAGCATAAATGCCCTTTAATGCAATGGGTAAGCCCTGAAATTTCTCATCGCCATGCAGCACATTAAGCTTTTGATCTGTCACTAAAGCACGCATCAATGGTAAACGAGCATCAGCGATTAAGACGCTATAATACGCCACCATACTGGCACGTGATTCCGTTGCTTTCGGGATTTTGGTCCAGTCGGGTGCAACCACCAAACGTGGGTGTAGTCCCATTTTTCGGGCTTTCTCGCGCATTAGTCCCAAAGCTTTTTCTCTTGGGCTTACCCGCAGACCAAAAATAGAGCCCATCACAAATACAATGACGGCAACGGCAACCCAAATTCCAGTATTTTCCATAGTACAACCTTTCTATTCTTATATTAGAGTTGCATAAGCACAATATAAAACGCAAGTACCGACGACTAAAATCATAGGCTTTATCCGAAGCTTATGCTCTTTATGACAAAACTTCGGTATTAGGCTGCCCCATTAAATTTGCCTGAATTATTATTGTATTCAAACAAGTTTTGTCTAGACTAGCCCAAGCCTCAATCAAGGAATCGTTATATGTTAGTTTGGTACTCTCTTGTTTAACAATATTTTGCTTTATTAAAATATTGGTAAAATCTTGAGCCGATTGCTGAGTGTTTAACTTTAATACAGATTGAATCGAATTCAGTAAACTATTTAATTTTGCAGGTTTATTATTTCTAATTTTACTTAGATAATCACAATACTGTTTCACTCTTTGTAAATGCGGCTTAATCTGAATTTCATCAACTGATGGTAAAGCTTTACTTAAAGCCTGTACCTCACCTTTTTTTCTAATTTTAAGAGCTTCTTTCATCCTAGATAGCTCATAACTTACAGTCTGATCTTTAATCTGAATTAATTGATAATCTTTTAACTGCTCAATAATTTTTCTAGTATTGCTTGTATATCCTTTTAACCAAGACTTTAAAGCATTGTTTAATGAATTAAATTGTTTTGGTTGATTTTTTAAGAGTAATTGAATTGCAAACAGTAAAGGTTTCATCTCATCAGAGCTTAAATCAATTTCCTGATTTATTAATTTAAACTCTTTACTAGGTGAAGATGAGATATCCTTTTTTAACTGTTGAGACTTAAAACCCATTACTGTCAATAAATCAACAATATATTCAATTTTCTTATCATTCGACATAACATCAAATTCAATATTTGATTTATCCATTTGAATAGACAACTGACCAGCTAAGAAAGCCAACCCAAAGTCTGCAGCATCTGGTCCTATCTTAGGCATTTTAATAAGAACAAGCTTTTTCTTAGTCACAAAATCAGAAAGCATCTGCAAACCGTCCAAGCTTAAATTTATAGGTGATTTTGCATACACCAAATACACATATTGATATTGAGCTAAGTATTTCAAAAGCTCTTTTTCAGTTTTTTGAATATTTTCGATGTCTACTAATAATATTTTTTTCATATACCCTCAGTCTTATCAACTCAAAAACATTTCATGGCTATACAGCACTTCATGCCCATTCCAATAAATATAGCCTTTTTCAATCAGTTCTTTGAGCAATAAGCGAATGTCAGATTTTGGAAAAAGTCGTTCCAATAAATCACGCAACTCATAAATATCTTTAGGCTTATCACCTTTTAGCTCACGTAGTTTTTTTGCCACTTCCCATTGCACAGGGTCAATTTGGCTAAAGTTTTTAAACAACGCATGCTGAGGATGCAATTCTGCAACTTCTGCTTGCTCCGCTAGCGTAGACTTTTCTGTCACCTCTTGAATGGGCTCTGCTACAGCATCTAAATCTAACTGCACCCATTGTTTCAGTACTTTTTTACGGAAACTGATCTGCTCATCTACACGTTTAACAATTTTTAGGTTAATCAACATGCCCAACACATGCTGTGCCTTATCTGCTTCAAGCTGCAAAATATTGGCGATCGAGTTTTTTAAAGCGTCTTGATTCGTCGGTTTACCTGACATTTTTGCCAACGCATCACAGTATTTTTTCACCAACAGCAATTCAGGCTTACTGCGAATTGCTGCAGGGCTCGGTAATTGATGTTTACTTTTCGCAGCCTGTACTTCAGGCTGAATATGAATCAGGTGACAAGCGATTTCTGAAGCCTGCAACATTTCCAATAAAATCTGAATACTGTCTGCGGCAGAAATGACTTCAACCTGTGTATCTGGCTCAAGCAGCGCCATGAGTTGCCCCACCACCACAGCATATTCAAACTCTTTAAATTCAGCACGTGGGCTATCTAAAATAATGAGCTGACCTGTACTAACCCAGCCTGCGAACTCGGTTAAATCTTGCAGGCTGTATTCAAATTTTCCTGCACAATTAAACAGATACACACTAGGATGATGCTCAACAATCTCTCGCAACAAAGTCGCGGTAGGCATGTTGTTTTCAAGATCAAGTAACACAACTTTAGAAGACATAAATTTTAGCGGACACGGGTAGATTTTAAGATTTAGGCGCAGCAGCCGAGCATTACAACGGGAAGTATCGTAAAGGTCAAATAAAATTCATGTCTGACATTGTTTTGATCTCAACTCCCTTCCCTATATTTATGCGTCTTCAAGCCTTAATAATGCGGTGGACGGTTAGTCAGTGGGTCAAATGGTGCAATGCCTTCCGACAAATCGGCAGACTCAACCCGTTGATACAACAATTGCATTTGTTGCTTTAAATCCGCAATTTCCAGACTTTGACGTACCACTTGTTCATTCAATTGTTCAACTAAATCGTCCAAAAATGCAATTCGCACTTGCAAATCTTCAATGGGTGCGGAAAATGACGCCTGATCATCTATACTTTGTTTAGTCATTTCAAATCCTCATTTGAGATTTTTTAGGAAACACTATGGCCTATATTACTTTAAGGGATGTCCAACTTGCATTTGGTGGACCTGCCTTGCTCGACGGCGCGAATTTTAACCTAGAACGTGGCGAACGAGTGTGTTTGATTGGCCGTAATGGGGAAGGTAAGTCTACTCTACTTAAACTGATTGAAGGAAGTTTACTACCCGATGCCGGTGAAGTATCGCTGCAAAATGGCATCACTATTTCTATGCTGGCACAAGATGTACCGATGTCATCTGGTAAAGTGGCTGATATTGTGGCCGATGGTGCAGGTGAAGCAGCTGCGGTGCTCAAAGCCTACCATGAAGCCAGCGATGCCTGTGTATTGGGCGATATGGATGCCTGTGATCGCATGGGGAACCTGCAACACAAGTTGGATCAGCTGGATGGCTGGGCGCTAGAAAATAAGGTCAATGCCATTTTAAGTAAAATGGGACTGGATCCGAATGCAGACTTGGCCGATTTATCGGGCGGACGTAAACGTCGTGTGTTGTTGGCACGTGCCCTGCTCACACAGCCTGATGTGTTGTTATTAGATGAGCCAACTAACCACTTGGATGTAGAAAGTATTGAATGGTTAGAAAAATTCTTACTCGATCAAAACAATTTAACCCTGCTGTTTATTTCGCATGACCGTGCTTTTGTAGACAGTATTGCCACTCGTATTGTCGAGCTAGATCGTGGTGTGTTACGCAGCTATGAAGGCAACTATTCACGCTATTTAGATTTAAAAGCACAGCAACTTGAAGCTGAAGAAAAACAAAACGCACTATTTGATAAAAAACTGGCCGAAGAAGAAGCATGGATTCGCCAAGGCATTAAAGCACGTCGTACCCGTAACGAAGGACGTGTGCGTGCCTTAAAAGCCTTACGTGAAGAATCGAAGGCTCGTCGCTTCCAACAAGGCAAAGTCAATATGGCTGCACAGGAAGCCAACCGCTCAGGCAAACTTGTTTTTGAAATTGAACATTTACAAGTTGCCTTTGGCAATCAAGCACCAATTATTAAAGACTTTTCGGCATTGGTTTTACGTGGCGACCGTATTGGTTTAGTGGGTGACAACGGTGTGGGTAAAACTACACTGATTAAAGCCATTTTGGGTGAAATTGAGCATGGCGGTTCTGTCAAAACAGGAACACAGCTCGAAATTGCCTATTTTGACCAATTGCGTAACGTCTTGGATTTGGAAAAATCAGTTAAAGATAACGTATCTGAAGGTTCAGATTTTGTAGATGTAAACGGACAACGTCGTCATATCTATAGTTATTTGCAAGACTTTTTATTTTCACCTGAACGTGCACGTACGCCTGTTAAAGCCTTGTCTGGCGGTGAACGCAACCGCATCTTACTGGCAAAATTATTACTTAAACCATCTAACTTAATTGTGATGGATGAGCCAACAAATGACTTGGATATGGTCACTTTAGAATTGCTTGAGGAAATGCTCAGCGACTATAAAGGAACTTTATTACTGATTTCACACGACCGTGCCTTTATGGACAACGTAGTGACTTCAACTTGGGTGTTTGATGGCAAAGGCAATATTGATGAATATATTGGCGGCTATCAGGACTATTTGCAGCAGCGTCCAGACCAAACTGTGGTTGATCAAAAAAGTGATGTAAAAAAAGCTGTTGCCAAAGCCGAGGCTGCAGCTGCCGCGCCACAAGCGAAAAAAGTCAAATTAAGCTACAAAGATCAACGTGCTTTGGAGCAATTACCAGGCGAAATTGAAGCATTGGAGCAGGAACAAGCAGAATTGTCTGAAAAACTGGCAGATGGCTCTTGGTTTGTAACGGATGCTGAAGCCGCCACCAAAGCCTCACAGCGTTTGGCAGAAATTGATGAAGAGCTATTGGAAAAACTAGAACGCTGGGATGAGTTAGAAAATCTGGCCAATGGTAACTAGGTAAATAAGCTCGAGGGATATGTCAAACGTGTTTAAGCGCTAGGCATAAATCCTCTAAAATCAGACCTCTTAAAGCATCTTTCCCATTGGACGGATGCTTTTTAATTTTAAAATCGGTTCATGCTACACTGCAACGATGCAACAAGCGATCTGGATATTATGAGTCAACGCACTGAATTTCAACCTGGTGAATTTCAATGGTCTTTCCTGTTACCCAAATACTGGGGGGTATGGATTGGCATCGTTTTTCTCATGATTTTAGCCATTTTACCATGGGCAATTCAGTATCGTTTGGCACAGTTTTTGGGCAATTTAGCCTTTAAAAGCATGAAGTCGCGTCGGTTGACCACCTTACGCAATTTAGAAGTGTGTTTCCCTGAATGGAATGAAGCGCAACTGCATGAAAATGCACGACAAGTGTTTGTAGATCAAATGCTCGGTGTATTTGAAACGCTTAACGCATGGTACAACCCACAATGGTTTAAAGGTCGTACCCAAGTTGAAGGTTTAGAGCATATTCAGCAGGCGCAGAGTGCAGGTCGTGGTGTTTTGCTTTTGGGCACTCATTCTACTTTGCTCGATGCGGGTGGTTATGTCTGTGCCCAATATTTTGATCCTGACGTGGTCTATCGCCCACAAAACAATCCGTTATTAGACATGCTCATTTACCGTTGTCGCGCCACCATTTATGGTCATCAAATTGACCACGATGATATGCGTGGCTTAATCCGACAATTAAAAAACGGTCGTGCGATTTGGTATAGCCCAGATCAGGATTTTGGTTTAAAACAAGGGGTGATGGCGCCATTTTTTGGCGTGCCTGCAGCCACAGTCACGGCGCATCGTCGTCTGTTAAAAATAACCAAAGCCGCTGCAATTCCGTTATATTTTTACCGTACAGGTGAGCTTGCCAACCCTCAATATAAAGTGTTGATTGAACCTGAACTGTTAGATTTTCCAAGTGCAGATGAACTAGCAGATGCCACGCGCACCAATTTTATTATTGAGCAACAACTACGCATCGCTCCTACCCAATATATGTGGTTTCATCGTCGGTTTAAAACGCGTCCTGAAGGTTATCCTAAGATCTACTAATCATGTAGATCTTTAAGCTTGTATTAAAAATATTCTTACACCCTTAAGTAGAACTAAAAATATTTTGTTATAAAATAATTATTTAGTGATTTTTTAGACTATATCTATTAACCTCCAGTTTTAGTTTTTATTCTAGAGGGTTCAAATGTCCAAATTAGAAGTCCGACAAGAAAATCATAAAATTTTTGTCTTTAAGAAAATTTTTGAGTTTGAGGCAGCAAAACAACAAGCGGAGAAAAAGAAACTAAATGCTTTTGGAATGTTTGCTAAGTTTAATCCTCTGAAACGCCCAACAGAAGAAACTGTACTGCTCAGCAATCAAATCTTACGCTACGAACCATTTTGGTTTGTAGCGAGTAAAAGAACTATAAATTATAACTGCTCTGTTACCTATCCAGTTCCCGTACACAACCCAAACGCTGTAACTATCGTCATAAACAATGGGCAAAGTGAACAGCTTTATCCTGTCATGCGCCAACAAGATAAAGCCAAAATAGATGTTCAAGTGATTGAAAAATGCCATAGAGTGATTGAATACTCTACCCATTTAGATGGTTTAAAACGAGAGTTAAAATCAAATGTTTTTATAGATTATAAAAAAAATTTGCCCATGACGAAGTCGACTCCGTTACTGTAGAAAATGTTTTACAACCCCTACTATCCCTAGATTCACTGACTGGCTTAGTCCGCTCAGAGTTACAAAATCAAGTCGTTAATGCTTCAAATATTGAAGATGACTTTGAAGAAATTACGTCCTTA
Organism: Acinetobacter sp. A3; assembly: GCF_012371415.1. Lineage (NCBI taxonomy): Bacteria > Pseudomonadati > Pseudomonadota > Gammaproteobacteria > Moraxellales > Moraxellaceae > Acinetobacter > Acinetobacter sp. A3. The sequence continues at coordinate 9,957 of NZ_JAAZQW010000018.1, read as the reverse complement.
CATCTCTACTTCAGACCAGTGTATGCTTTTGAATACCATTGGTCAGCCGCAGATAAAATTGGAGTCATTGAGGTTGATGGACTAACGGGTGAAATTATTGAAAACGGGAACTGGTTCAAAAATACTTTTGATCAAGCATTTACTAGAGATAATCTGGTTGAGTTAAGTGCAGAACTGGCAAGTACTGTTGTCCCAGGTGGTGGTACAGTAATAAAAATAGCATCCAAAGTAATAAATTAACCCCCTAAAAAAATCATCGCCCGAGTTCTACTTCCTGTAAAACTCGGGCTCATGAGGTTGTGCTTTCAAAACTTATTGTTATTTTATTATGTGGCATTCCTTACCTACATCATATCCTTGATGTTCATCCATCGGCGTCGTCTTCCTTAATGGGATATTCCGTTCCCGAGTCCTTGTGCCGATGAAGTAATCTTAACCAGATCAGTCAGAATAAACTATGCGCCATGTGCCTAAATCCGTGTAAGCTATTTCGTACACTTTTCGATTGATTTCTAAACCGATTTACCCTGCTCTTTATACGGCTGCGCAATTTCATCTGTCACAATCTTTTCTTCTAGCTCAGCTTTTTCAATGCCTTCCTGAATTGCGTCCTGTGCTTCTTGCTCATCGGCATCAGTTTGAGGCAACTCTTCTTGAATCCGATCAAAAATACGCCCTGTCTGCAAAACCACATACACAGGAAAATGATCCGAGCCGATATGTGCTAAGCGTTTCATCTTGACCAAAGCAAAGTCTGTACTATGAAAAACATGGTCTAACGACCAACGCAGCAAGGGATAATCTGCATGAAAGGTATTGATGTAATGACGTCCTACCCGTGGATCAAGTAAGCCACTAATCCGCTGAAACAGTCGTGTCGTACGTGACCATGCCACATCGTTTAAATCTCCCATAACAATGCAACTTTCATCCAAATCTTTGATTTGATCACCCACAATAAGTAGCTCTGCATCACGCAAAGTTGAATCTTTGGCTTCAGTTGGGCTTGGTGGTTTAGGATGCAAACAATATAGCTGCACAGGTTGTCCTGAAGGCAAAAATACAGTGGTATGAATGGACGGAATTTCATCACTGAGAATAAATTTAATTTCTGTATCTTTGAGTGGCAAACGGCTATACAAATGCATCCCGTACAAATTATCTAAAGGAACTGCGACCCGATATGGATAATCCACCTCAATTTCAGTCAAAGCCTGTTGCCAAATTTGGTCAGACTCCAAGGTCAAAACCAAATCGGGTTTCAGTTGCTGAATTTGTTCAATGAGCAAATGATGCTTTTGATTGGGCGTCAGCACATTGGACACAATTAAAGAAATTTGTTTTTCAGGGTTCAATTGTTCAGGACGAACTTGCTTCACCTGTTTTTTCCACAATAAAGTGTACGGCAAGACCATTTTGAGTTGATAAGCCAAAGCAGCAATCACGCCAATCAAGATCACTTGGCGTGACATATCCCATGGATGTTCCCAAACTAGCAATAAAATAAAGGCAATAATCCCCAATGCTAAAATTTGCAAACGCGGAAAATCTGCGCCCCGAATCCACCACTCATCACGCGGAATCAGCGACCAAAAACTGAGCCAAATCACCAATATTGCCAGTATCTCCACCCAAATCATGTTGTCTAACTCACTTGTATTTTTTGATTTTTCTTGCTTGAAACAAATGTTATCAATTTGTATGTAACATAAACTAGAGATTTCACTCAATAATACTCATGTTTTGTTCATGTAATGCTTGCAGTTGCGCCCCCTTTTGATAAACTCATACTCCTTTTTGTTTTTTAACGCACCGAGGCAAAGTGACATGAAAGTAGGTCTGGTCGGTTGGCGCGGGATGGTCGGTTCCGTCCTTATGCAACGTATGGTTGAAGAAAATGATTTTGCTCATTTTGAGCCATTCTATTTCTCTACCAGTAATGCTGGCGGTGAAGCACCAGCGTTTGGTGGTAAGACTGCTCCAGCACTTATGGATGCAACAGACCTAAACAGTCTGAAGCAAATGGATGTCATTATTACCTGTCAAGGTGGTGACTATACTTCTGAAGTTTTTCCAAAGCTTAAAGCTGAAGGCTGGAATGGCTACTGGATTGACGCAGCATCTACCCTACGTATGGATGATGAAGCCATTATCGTGCTTGACCCTGTCAACATGAATGTCATTAAAGATGGCTTGGTGAATGGCACTAAAACTTTCGTGGGCGGAAACTGTACTGTTTCACTCATGTTGATGGGCTTGGGCTCACTGTTCCAAAACAATTTAGTGGAATGGGCGACGTCAATGACTTATCAGGCAGCTTCTGGTGCAGGTGCGCAAAACATGCGTGAGCTGATTACAGGCATGGGCTACCTCTACAACAACACCAAAGACTTGTTGGATGATCCACGCTCACCAATTTTAGACATTGACTCTAAAATTGCAGCATTACAACGTGGCGAAGGTTTCCCATCAGAAAACTTTGGTGTGCCTTTAGCGGGTTCTTTAATTCCATACATAGACAAGCAGCTTGAAAGCGGCCAATCGAAAGAAGAATGGAAAGGTCAAGTTGAAACGAACAAGATCTTAGGCAATCAGCAGATCGTTCCAATTGATGGTCACTGTGTACGTATTGGTGCAATGCGTTGTCACTCTCAGGCAATCACCTTGAAGCTGAAAAAAGACGTACCATTGAATGAAATTGAAGATATGATTCGTCAATCAAGCCAATGGGCTAAAGTTGTTCCAAATACTCGTGAAGCATCTATGACTGATCTTACACCTGTAGCTGTGACTGGTACTTTAACTGTTCCTGTGGGTCGTTTGCGTAAAATGAACATGGGCAAAGAGTACTTAGGTGCATTCACTGTAGGTGACCAATTACTTTGGGGTGCTGCTGAGCCATTACGCCGCATGTTACGCATCTTAATTGATTACAAAAACGCCTAAATACTCGCTTGATCACTCAATCATTTTGATGTTGTGATCTAGCAGCAAAAAGCCAGTCAAATTTTGACTGGCTTTTTTTATGTAATCGGTGTGTTAATATTTTACAATCGACCTACAACTCGCTACTCTATCCTTTTCGCCTTGCGATAAATGACCGAGCTAACAATTAAGATGACTGTATATAACAAATTAAAGATCGCCATTTTATCTATTTTGGCTTCGCAGCAAATGTATGCAATGAATGTTGACCCAATTCAAATTCAGTCAACAGCTGGGGAATTGCTTTATGCTGAAATCAACTTTCATCAATCCAATATTAATGAACCGATTGATGTAAGTTTGGCCACGGCAGAAGATTTAATGTCTATTGGTGCAAGCCATCGTCCACCAGGCCATCTTAACTTTTTTACCCGCCGCAACGGCAATGGTACAGGGGTCATTACCATTACCTCCTCACGACCTCTGACAGAGTCTGAGCTTAATATTGTGGTTAAAATTAAAGAAGGTAATGCAACACGTTTACAGCATATTCGTACACCATTAAAGCGCAGTACACCTGCCCCGCTCGCCGCAACGCAGCGCAGTAATGAACAGGCTTTAACCCCTGTGATGATCGTGAATGAGCAAGATATTGCCTTAAATTTACCTGTAAGCACTCATTACCAAGTTGAAACACCAAAGGCGATTGAGCGTAATGCGTTTGAAGCACCGCTTACCATTCAGCGCAGTGCTCCTCCTGCGCTCAATCAGCAGCAAGTGACTGTAGTACAAACAGCACCAAGCCGCAGCAGCACAACAGCAAGTAACACCGTGGTTAACACAACACCAGAGCAACAAATCAGCAATCCCACAACACCTAAAACGACGACCACAACATCCTCTGTGACTGTGGCACAACAATCTGCTGATCCTTTGGTTCAAAAATTTGCTGCCGAACAGCGTGCAAAACAAGCAGCTCAAGCTAAACCCGAATCACCAGCCAGCAAACCTGCTCAAACAGCAACAACCAAAGCAAAACCAAGCGTGACAGCACCAAGCAAGACTCAACATGTGGTGCAATCAAATGAGTCTTTATGGGCAATTGCCTCACGTATTGCGGGTGAAAATAACCAGCCTGTTGCAAAAGTCATGCAACAAATTAAAGCCAATAATGAGCATGCTTTTATTCAGGGAGATGCCAATCGTTTACGTCGTGGTGCAACCCTAAACCTACAGACACAAGCAGGTACAAAAGCCCAGAAAAAAGCAACGATTCCAGTGCCTGAACAAGCCACGGCAGCACAATCTGGCAAAGCCAAATATCGTTTGAATCAGGCTGAAATGAGCCTTGTCGCTGAAAATCAACAAGACTCCACCCATGGTTCTGCGAAAAAGAACACACAATCCACACAAACTTCGGGTGACTTGTCATTAAAAGTTATGACATCCCGCGAGAAAACCGTTAAATTACAAAAGAACGTAACAGAATTAGAATTGGCATTACGTCAGAAGGATCACAGAATTCAATTACTCAATGCGCGCTTGGCTGAACTGCAACAACAATTGCAAAAACAACAAGCAGCAAATAAGCCAAAACACTAAATGTTACTTACAATGATTTTTTTGGGATATAAGGTCAAACACGCACCACATCCTCAAGGGGTATAAACATGCTGATTTATGTGATTCCGTTTATTTTGCTACTGGTAATCGCAATTTTCTTGAAAAAGCGTGAAGCAAGTAAAGAAGCTGAACCAACCACCAAAAAAGCAGCAACGCCAGCAAAAAGTAGTGCAAAAAAAACCACGACTACAAAAAAAACGGCACAAAAATCAGTTGCTGTTGAAGATGTGGTACCTGCAGCACAGCACTCTACCCCTGTACCTGTTAAAATTCAGACGAATATTGAAAATCTGATTAAGGAACGTAATTTCTTTGCTGCAGAAGCACAGATCAATCAGGCCTTAAAACGCGATAATTCTTTACACGGTCTGTATTTATTCTTGCTCGACATTCATTTACAGCAAAAAGATGAGTTTGCGATTGATCAATTGCTGAATCATTTACGCTCTTTAGAGTTAGATGATATTTTGACGCAGGCCGAAGCGAAAAAGGCCAGCTATGTACGTGAGAGCATTGAAGAAAAATCAGCTGACGAGACCTCTCAATCCGCTTCTAATGCTAGCTTAGACTTCACTGCACCATCTAGCACACCTAATCAAACTGCATCATTTGACCAGTTACAACACGAATTAACTTCAAATAAAACTACAGATACTGCAGCTGGCTTAGAATTTGATACCTCATCATTAAACTTAAGCCCTGCTGCACCTGTAGAAAAAGCAGCTGAGCCTGAAGTAAAAGCAAAACCTGCTGCTTTAGACTTTAATTTTTCTGTAGATACTGCACCAGCAACAGAGAAAACTGAAGTACCTACAATTACACCTGAGCCAAGTACAAGTGCTACAGAAGCAGCCCAACCGCTTGAATTTTCTTTTGATTTAGAGCCAAATAAAACTGAAACTGTAGCACCTGAAACACCAGCAAGTGCACCTGCTACAACTGAAGCCCCAAGTTTAGACTTTGACTTTTCAACAACAGAAACCCCTGCGGCTGTTGAAGCAAAAACTGAACCTGCTACATCTGAATTCAATTTCACATTTGACAGCGCACCTGCTCCAGAAACAACAACTGAAGCAGAAGCCCCAGCTGAGGTCATAGCTACTCCAACTCTAGAGCAAGAAACGACAACTGCTCCTGTTGCTGCAACCGTTGACCTGAATGACCCGTTGGTTAAATCATTCCCTGATTTAGCTCAGGTTGATGAAATTCAATTAAATTTAGACTTGGCTGCTCAATATATCGAATTAGGTGCTTTTGATGCTGCCAAGGCCTTACTCAGCGAGCAAGATGCAGATTACTCAACTGAACAACGCCAACGTGCCGATCAGTTACTGAATCAAATCGCTTCTTGAAGCAAATCCAATTAAGATAAAGCAGTCATCCTTGACTGCTTTTTTTATGATGAAAAAAATTGCTTTGATTTATATGGGCGGCACCTTTGGCTGTGTCGGCGAACCCCTAAGTCCAATGCCTGCTGAGCAATTTCTACCTCGCTTAGCACAAGTCCTCCCCCTAAATTTAGATATTGAATGTTTTGTTGCACCTGTTATTAAAGACAGTAGCGCCTGTACCGCAGCAGACTGGCTATTACTGATTCAATATATTCAACAATTACAACAACAAGATTTTCAGCATTTTGTGATTCTGCATGGCACTGACACTCTCAGCTATGCCAGTGCGGTATTGGCACGTTTTTTAACGCATTCTGCTCACGTCATTTTAACCGGTAGCCAATATCCGCTTTTAAATACACAAGGCACAGACACCCGTGAATTTAGTGATGCACTCGACAACCTAAATTTTGCTTTAGCACAGATTCATCAAGTGAATCCAGGCGTGTATCTAGCTTTTCATCACCAACTCATTCACGCTGCAACAGCCCTGAAACAACACACCACGGAGCTGAATGCGTTTACAGGGCAATCTGCTTTAGCCTGCAGTGGAATTCAACCTTACGATGAGCCACCGTTAAGCATCACAGCTCAGCATATTGAAAAAGCTCAGCACTTTAACTGCCTCAATTGGATGCTACAACCGATTGCACTTTCAGCCTTGATACAGAATTTAAAAGCCTTACAACAACATCCACCCCACTGTCTGATTTTACAAAGTTATGGCACAGGCAATATGGCAGTCAATGCCGAGGTCATCGCCCTGATTCATGCCCTGCAAAGCCAGCAATGTGCAGTGATTCTCACCACACAAGTCACCTTTGGAGCAATAGAACAACGCTATGCCATCAGCCAATGGTTGCAGGACAGTAAAATTTTTATCAGCAATTGCCACAGCCATGCAGATCTGTATGCAAAAGCCTTAAAAATGCATTTACAATACGACAGCCTTGCACAGTGGTATGCGCATTGGCATTCTTCAGTGTAATTTGAGGTCATTATGCAGCGTTTTGCAGTCGGAATTGAATTTTGTGGCATTCGTTATCGCGGCTGGCAAACCCAGCAAGCAGGCGTGCCGAGTGTGCAGGAAACTATGGAAAAAGTCCTGAGCAAAATTGCCGATGAACCAATTATTTTACACGGTGCAGGACGTACCGATGCTGGCGTGCACGCAACCAATATGGTGGCGCATTTTGATACTCATGCCATTCGCCCTGAACGTGGCTGGTTAATGGGTGCCAACAGCCAACTGCCTAAAGATATTGCGATTCAATGGATTAAGGCTATGGACATGGATTTTCATGCCCGTTTTAAGGCACAGGCACGCCGCTATCGCTATGTGGTTTACAATAATCCGCAACGTCCTGCCTTATTGCACAAGCAAGTTACGCATGCTTATTATCCCTTAGATGTCGACAAAATGATTGCGGCTGCACAGAAATTTGAAGGTACGCATAATTTTGAGAGTTTTCGTGCTGCTGCATGTCAGTCCAATCAACCTGTACGCCATGTCAGCCATTGCCGCCTGATTCGTCACGGCAATTATTTGGTGCTGGATATTCAAGCTGATGGCTTTTTGCATCACATGGTTCGCAATATCATGGGGTGCTTATTGGAGATTGGGCAAGGGCTGTATGAAATTGACCATATTGACCAAATTTTTGCAGCACAAGATCGTAAAGCTGCAGGCATTACCGCCCCACCTGACGGCTTATATTTTATTCAGGCGCATTATCCGGAACAGTTTAATTTACCCAAAGTTCCTTTAGGGCCGCATTGGTTAAACATGCCTGAATAATTTCTTTTTCAAAATTTTAGTCCCCCTAACCTCCTGATCAGAGAAGAACTAAATTCCCTGAAAAAGTGCAGCAATGAAAAATCCCTCCATTTAGGAGGGACTTGAACAGGCAACTTAACGCTGTTTGCGCTTTCTATATTCCACAGGGGTTTCATTGGTCCAGCGCTTAAATGCACGGTAAAACGTGCTTGGCTCAGAGAAACCCGTTAAGTACACAATTCGCTCCACACTTTCATTGGTATTAGAAAGTAAGCGTTTCGCCAAACGACAGCGATAATCTGACAAAATCTGCTGAAAACTGGTATTGGCTTCACTCAATTGCGTACGTAAGCGACGTGGTGTAATATTCAATTGTGCCGCCACTGTTTCCAGTGTAGTTTCACCACTTTCCAAGGTAGAGCCAATGGCACGTCGTACCTCACCCACCAAATCATAACGTGCCAATTCCTGCAGCTTTTCCAATGCCAGTTGCTCATGTAACTGCAGCAGCTCAGGTTCAGCCTGCCAAAGCGGATACTCTAAAATACTTGGATCAAAGTACAAACGAGTTTCTTTTTGCCCCAAGCTTACTGGACATTCAAACACCCGAAAGTATTCATCATCCATTGCCCCTTCACTAAAATTGAAGTCGATATAAATGGGTTGAAATCTGCCTTCAGTAATGAATTTAAAAAAGCGCAGTACACCCGACATGGCACATTCAGAAAAGTGGCGATTGACAATATTTTCAGACCACGGCTGCACCCCGTTGGTCAAATAACAACGGTCATCCTCAACCACCAGTTTGGCATCAAAGGCATCACTAATCAGACGTTGATAGGCCAAGGCACGCTTTAAGCCTTCACCAAAGTTTTCTGAAGAAATAAACAAGTGCTCAATCACTTGCCCTCGGTACAATGGCAAATGCTCACCCAAGTGCAAACCAATATCAGGGTCTTTACTGACTTCTTCAGCTGCAACCCAAAACGCATATTGTGCATTTAAAGGCGTACGTTGATTGGCATCGACCTGATTTAAGGCCACGCCTGCTTTTGTTAAAATTTCTTCGGTTGGCAACCCCGCACGACGAATCGCTTGGTAGCCTAATCGCAATACAACCGATGCATCAGTTAGCTGACCCACGCAAAAACCTTCCTTGTATGTACTTCATTTATACCCAAAAAGATTGAAATTAGATTAACTGCGATTGACCGAACTGACAACCTACCCAAGCCCCTTTTTACAGAAAAAGTATAAACCGATGATTCGCTTATTTTACTAACAGATGCGCGGCGTATAGGGTAAAGCATCTTGATTTTTTCAGAAAAATTGCCTATAATTTGCGCCTTTCCAATTTGATACTCAGGTAGGCCATGGCCAATAAAGAGGAACTCATCGAGTTCGAAGGCGTTGTCACCGAAACGCTTCCTAATACTATGTTTCGTGTACGTTTAGAAAACGGTCATGAAGTGATTGCTCACATTTCTGGTAAAATGCGTAAACACTATATTCGCATTTTAACAGGCGACAGTGTGAAGGTTGAAATGACACCTTACGACTTAACCAAGGGTCGCATCACTTACCGCGCACGCTAAGTTTTAGAGTAAGCTAAAGCCACTTCCAGAGTGGCTTTTTTACGTTCTTTTTTAAAAATTCTTCCATTCTCAAACCTTTTCTAGCTACCGCCTATCGAATCGCAACATTTCTTCCAGCTTTGCTCGCTACAATAAAATTTTGAGCAATAGAGAAAAGTTTATGTTTTTTCGATCTTGCGTTGCTTGTATAACAGGTCTTTTTGCACTCAGTTTTGTGGCGTGTAGCAGCAATCCCCCACATTCTACTTTAAACCGCGATGCGTATTTACAGCAATTTATTGGTCAATCTAGCCAATATATCCTGACCCATCTGCAATTAAGCCAAATTGGCTATCAACAACTTGGTGCAGCTCAAGCTACCCCTCAATTGCTACATTACCGTATCATTCGTCCTGTACGTGTTCCGATCCCTATGGCGCAGCATCCCACTACAGGTATTAGTGCTGTTCCATTAAATATCGGTATCCCGAGTCATGAAAGTTACGATGTTGCACTGACTTGTGATTTGTATTTTCGCCTACAGCAGGGTATTGCTACCGCAGTGTATGTTTCAGGACAACGCTGTTAATTCTGTTCCTTAAAATGTATTCAAACATACTCAAGGACTAATTCGCACTCTGTTAATGTCTTGTTGCCAAGCGTGTAA
>NZ_JAAZQW010000017.1:0-55234 GCF_012371415.1 Acinetobacter sp. A3 | reverse complement strand
GAAATTGCAAAAGTGCATATTCTAAAAGCGGACATTTTTACTTTGGAGAAACCGGACATTTCTATTTTGGAGTTACAAACGCAATTGCGTATAATCAATATTATGTTAAATACCATTCACCATACAATAAGTTCATATTTATCTTACTCTCACCTGAATTGGCTATTCACCAAAACTTATGAATCTTGCCGGCTTTGAATATAGCTTCCTTGAGGATTTGATAGCCCTAGGAGTATTCCTTTGAAAGTTTTCGCAATGAATTACTTAGCTAACTTTGGCTGTAAGCCATTAAATTGCTTATGTCAACTGCCAAGCCTTTTGAAATTTTCCTTAGAAATTAAAACTAAATAAGAATTGGGTCTGACGGTTCTATATCAGCATATTTAACTTAAGCACTCGCAACTAATGCTGCACAAACGGCCCGCTTCTCTGGTTCAGATAACTGATGAGCTAAAAGACCTTCAATGGTGAATACAGCTATTTTTACTCTAGGCTCAATTTGATCAGCGGACATTCCTATCTTCTGTAGCTCTAAACGAAACAATGCCTCCACCATGACATGGAATCTCTCATGCCACTCCTTTAGTTCTGTCGAAAATTTCAGTCTAGCATGCACAGTACTCACCAAGCGATCAACTAATTGCAGTTGATCCACTACCCAGATTAAACGTTCAGAAAGATCCTTTGATGATTGCAACATGTATTCATTTACATGCTTGGTTAACTCAGCATTCAGGATGCTAACCAATAATTCATCTTTATTTTTGAAATACCAGTAAATGGTATTTGGGGCAACTCTAGCTTCAACAGCAATACGACTCATGGAAGTCGCATCATACCCTTCGGTTAAAAACAACGAACGTGCAGCATCAATGATCTCTTGTTGTTTTTCTTCCCGATCTTGTACACGTTTATTACGGGCCATTCAGTTTTCCTACTCTACTAAAAATTAAGGTGCTATCACATAAAACGGATCAAAGCAGTATCGTAAATTCTTCTTGAATGCTATTCAAGAATATAGTTAAATCATACTATCTTGAACAACATTCAAGATAATGTAAAAGAATAATAATGCACTACTGATTGATCAAAATAAATTTAATTTTCTGGTGCATTTTTAACAAGAAATAAGATGGAAGGCAGCCATCAAGAAATCTAAGAGCAGGCCAAAATATATGTCAAACCGTAAATATCCTGATACCTCACATATTGAAAAATCAGTCTATGAGTCTAACTTCCTAACTGAAGGTGATATGTGCTCAGCAACATTACATGTACCTAAAGAGTCAGCAACACAAAAGCTGCCTGCTGTTTTAATGGTAGGTGGTTGGGGAAGTATTCAAGGTGCATTGACCGATTCTTTCATCAATCACTTTGTTACCCAAGGTTATGCTGTGATGGAATTTGATTATCCAGGCTGGGGATTAAGTGGAGGTCTGCCGCGTCAGGATATTAATCCGTGGAAGAGAGTAAAAACCGTTAATAAAGCATTATCCCATTTGAAGTCTATGCCTCAGGTGGATGCTGACAATATTATTGCCTGGGGTACTTCATTTGGTGGTGGACATGTGGTGGATCTAGTAGCAGAACACCCTGAATTAAAAGGTGCCATTATTCAAGTTCCTATGCTAGATGGCATCAGTACAGTACGTTCTGTACCTCTACCCCAAATGTTTAAATTTTTAGGGTATGGTTTAGCGGACAGAATTAAACCAGGTGAACGAATTTGCATTCCAACTGTGTCACAACCGGGTCAATTAGGAGCGATGGATCGTGATCAGGCCTGGAATGCCATGGAACTTGCTAAAGAGAAATTGAATATAGACTATGATAATCGTGTTACTGCACGTTCGCTTTTGACTATGGGATTCTATCGCCCATGGAAACGTTTAAAGCAGGTCAAAGTACCTATGTTGATTGTAGGGGCAACTCAAGATACCGTCGCTCCGTTCGTAGCTAAAAAGATTGAAAAGGTAAAAAATCCTTTCATTCAAATGAAGAAAATTGAAGCGGACCATTTTGACCCTTATTTTGAACCATACTTCTCACAAAATTTAAGTTATCAGTTGGACTTTTTAAACAGCTTAAAGTCTTCAAGAGCACACGTATAAATGCCATACCGCTTATAACAGCTAAAATAGCCTTATCCCTGGATAAGGCTATTTCTTTAAAGCGATCGATAGAAAATTTTTAAATTAAAGCTGCTGTAGAAATGATATATGTTGCGATTGGATGCGATCGATAAAGGGTGCATGAAACAGATCAAAATGCCCACAGTCTTCTTCTAAATAGCGGATTGACTTTGATTGTTGCGCCGTTTTGCGTGTACTTGATATTGGAATTAAAGAGTCTTGCTTTGCTCCAATCATTAAGGTGGGGGTCTGAATTTTATGACTTACGGAAATGGGGCGATAAAATGGAATAGTGAGGACGATTCGTGCAGGAACTTGGTTATCCCAGTTTTGGTTTTCCTCAACTAATGAATAATAACCCTGATAACAATCCGAACCTGATAGGACTGCAAACCGACTTTTTGCCACGACCTTCATCAATTTTGCCTTACCAAATAGACTATAGAATAAGTCAGTGATTGTTAAATAGGTTGCAGGCAAAAGATAACGTTTAGGGTAACCCTACACTGAAAGTTTGCGTATCTGTTAAGTCAAAGTTTAAGCGGCCATTGATGTCAAGGGTATCGGTATCCATTGTGCTACCCTGCCAAGGACTTAATGAAATACGCTTTCCTCGACCATCAAATCGAGAACCTCGGCGGGTATAATCTAGGCCTAAAAATCCATCCACTTGATCATTACTAAATGAGGCAGTTTGACCCACTTGGTAAGTTAAACCGTCACGGCGGAAATTATCGGCTGATGTGATGCCCAGCTTGGTTTGAAAACTTACGGGTTCAGATTTATCTGTGCGTTTGGTAATAATATTAATAATACCGCCAGTTGCACCTGAACCATAAATACTGGATGCGCCGGAAACCACCTCAATATGGTCAATCATATTTGGACTAATACTATTCAGTTGACGTGCAATATCCCGTGAACCTGTCTGTGAAACTCCATCAATCATGACCAGTACATTACGTCCACGCATGGTCTGACCATAATTACTTGTAGTTCCACTACTAGGTGCTAAAGATGGTACAAGCTGCGCTAAAATATCCGCGACTTTTCGACCTGCGCCAGCTTGTTGAACAATTGCTTCGCCATGAATGGTTTGTACTGTCCCTGCGATCTCGGCGATTGTTTTAGGTGTACGTGTGGCGGTCATCACCATTGTTGAAAGTTGAGTGATATCCGGTTTTTCTGGTGCAGCTGCTGGGCTACTCTCTTTTGCATAAAGATGCATAGAAATAGCGATTGTGAGAAGACAAAGATTAAATTGAGATCGCCGCATTTTCATTCCCTAGATTGCAATTGTTAATTTTGCGGCAAATGATAATCATTATTATTAATGATGTAAAATTATTATTTAAAAATTTTATTGAGTACTTTCCTGGCTTGAAACTTCACAGGAAAAATTTCATAAAACAGACAATGAACACTGCTTTGAAATGAAAAAAATTAATATTTATTGATCTATTTTTAATTGAGGTAACCGACTTCTTCTAAGTAAATCAAGTAATCCAAATTGAACAGGAAGCTCCTTCTAAAGATAATTATTTAGATCATGAATCTGCTAAGAAGCATACGCTCTATAATCAAACCACTATTATGAGCGTATTCGTTATCTTCCAATTGCCTTCAGCTTAACCCAAACCCTTAACCAGAAAGAAACAGCCCACAATCACCAATAACACGGCGAAACATTTTTTCAGGATTTGTGGCGATAATGCATGTGCTGTTTTCGCCCCAAGTTTGGCAGTAAAGAAACTCATAATGCTAATACCAAGAAAAGCATAAATATGAACAAAGCCAATAGTATTGGGCACATTCACCTGCGCCTGCATCCCAAAAATCATAAATCCCAAAGCACCGGCAACTGCAATGGGGAAACCACAGGCTGCAGATGTGCCTACTGCCTGTTGCATGACCACGCCATAACGGTTGAGATACGGTACGGTCAAGCTGCCACCGCCAACCCCAAAGATGGCTGAAGCAAAACCAATTCCCGAACCTGCAGCGATTTGTTGACCGGTTGAGGGCAAGGTTCGCCCCTGCTCTGCCGGCTTTTTGCTACCTGTAAACATGGTATACGCCACCCAGATCAGAAAGATTCCTACCACAATCTGCAAATGTAAGCCCGAAATTAAACCGGCAATCCCTGCACCGAAAAAGCATCCAATGGCCATAGGCGGAGCTAGATGTCTAAAGACTGGCCACAGCACTGCCTCGTTCTTATGGTGCGCCATCAATGAACTGATAGAGGTGATCACAATAGTTGCTAGCGATGTACCTAAAGCCAAATGCATAATCACATCCGGACTATAACCCATCTGCATAAACACGATATATAACAGTGGTACAATGATTGTTCCGCCACCGACCCCAAACAGCCCAGCGGCAAAACCTGCGCATGCCCCGATAATTAAAAAAATGATAATTTCCACGAAATACTGACTGAATAATTTGAAATTAAAGACAAGGCGCCTTAAGCAAGTTCCAGCTCACCAACCTGATGATAGGCACGATTAAAATACACCAGACCATGTTCTTGCTGACTGTGCTGAATGGCCAGCACACGGCACATAAAAATGCTATGCGTACCCACCTGCTGAATCTGCTCAATCTCGCAATCAAAGCTGGTCAAGGCATCTGTTAACACCGGTGCGCCGGTTTCCAGTTCGGTCCAGGTTCCATATTGAAAGCGCTCTTCAGACTTCATTTTGGAAGCAAAGACATTGGAGATCTGCTGATGCTGCGCGCCTAGCACATTCACGCTCAAGACTTTATTTTCAATAAAATGGGCGTGTGAACGTGAGGTCTGATTCATGCAAACCAATAAGGTCGGTGGTGTATCGGTTACACTACACACGGCAGATGCGGTAAATCCATGCACACCAGATGCCCCAGCCGTGGTCACCACATTGACCGCGCTGCTGAGCAAAGACATGGCATTTCTAAAGTCTGCTGCTTCAATCATCACCGGATTCCTTCATTTTCTTGGGTTATGCTTGAAATGGTTGTTAAGCGGATGGGCCAGATGTTTTCCATCCATTCCCATCAGCTCTGCCACATGATGTACCTGCGCGTTAAGCACTCAATTCTTGACGCACAATATCGGCGCCAGCGCTTAAAGCACGCAGTTTACCTTGCGCCACCTGACGTGATAACGGCGTCATACCACAGTTGGTCGATGGATAAAGCTTGTCGGCATCGACAAATTGCAAGGCCTTACGCAAGGTATTGGCCACTTCTTCTGCGGTTTCAATCTGGTTGGTGGCCACATCAATAGCGCCAACCATGACTTTTTTGCCACGGATCAGCTCAATCAGGTCCATCGGTACGCGCGAGTTCTGGCATTCCAGCGATACAATATCAATTTTGGATTGTTGCAATTTCGGGAATACGGCTTCATATTGTCGCCATTCAGAGCCTAAGGTTTTTTTCCAGTCGGTATTGGCTTTAATGCCATAGCCATAACAGATATGCACGGCGGTTTCGCATTTCAGTCCTTCCAGTGCGCGTTCCAGTGTGGCCACGCCCCAGTCATTGACTTCATCAAAGAACACGTTAAAAGCAGGTTCATCAAACTGGATAATATCGACCCCAGCCGCTTCGAGTTCCCTTGCCTCCTGATTCAGGATTTTGGCAAATTCCCAGGCCAGTTTTTCACGGCTTTTGTAATGACCATCGTACAGGGTATCAATCATGGTCATTGGACCCGGCAAAGCCCATTTAATTGGCTGAGTGGTCTGGCTGCGTAAAAACTTGGCATCTTTCACAAACACTGGCTGTTTCCGGGTTACTTCACCGATCACCGAAGGTACGTTGGCATCATAACGGTTACGGATACGCACCGTTTCCCGTTTTTCAAAATCCACACCTTCGAGATGTTCAATAAAGGTGGTGACAAAATGCTGACGGGTTTGTTCACCATCACTGACAATATCAATCCCGGCCAGTAACTGTTCATGCAGTGACAGGCTCAAGGCATCCTGTTTGGCTTCACGTAGTGCATCGCCTTCAAGTTTCCACGGCGACCAGAGTTGTTCCGGTTCTGCCAGCCAAGACGGTTTCGGTAAGCTGCCTGCGGTTGAAGTTGGGAGTAAAATGCTCATCTTTAATCTTCTATCTCTATACGTTGAATTAAGCAGCGTTGGTTTCTACGGTGTAGCTGGCAGCCCACTGTTCCAGAATGTGCTGATACGGTTTGATAAAGTGTTCTTCTGTCCACTTGCCCTGTTTTACGGCCAGCTGGCTACGCTCGACACGGTCATAGACAATTTGCGTTAAGGAATAATCCGAGTACTCAAGACTAGGTTGATAGACCTGACCAGCAGTCGAGTTGGCATTGTAAATTTCAGGACGATAAATCTTCTGGAAGCTTTCCATGGTGCTAATCGCGCTGATTAATTCAAGATCGGTATAATCTGCCAATAAATCACCGCTAAAATAGAACGCCAAAGGTGCAGCACTATTTTCCGGTTTAAAATAGCGAACGGTTAAACCCATTTTTGCGAAATAATGATCTGTTCTTGAGTATTCATTTTGCTGATATTCAACACCCAGCACCGGATGAACATTGGCGGTACGATAATAGGTTTTGGTGGTCGATACGCTCAGGCAGATCACCGGCTGTTTATTAAACTGTGACTGGAACGCCTCGGAATTCACCACGTACTGATACAGCTTGCCGTGCAAATCACCAAAGTTGTCAGGCATTTCCCCGGCTTTATGGCCTTGGGACAATAAAAGCACGCTAAAGTCATAATCACGTACATACGATGAAAAACTGTTTCCGATCATGCCTTCAATACGCTGATTGGTACGATGATCAACAATCGTCGATTTCAGCATTTCAATGGCTGGAAAGGCGTTACCATTGCCTTCGACATCAAGATCTGCAGATACAATATCAATTTCCAGTGAATAACGGTCACCCTTCGGATTATCCCAATGTGCCAAGGCATTAAAACGGTTATTGATCATGCGCAGCGTATTACGCAGGTTCTGTTCACGGCTTTCGCCACGCGCCAGATTGGCAAAGTTGGTTGTTAAACGGGTACTGTCCGCTGGTTGATAGTTTTCATCAAAACGAATACGTTGAATTGAACATGCAAACTGTTGACTCATCTGTTCCACCGCTTTAAATATCTAAAAATAAAAATCTGAATGTCTTTCTGGTTTTAGTTATACGTGAACCCTAAGATGAATAAAAATGATTTAATCTAAGTCAATAATGAATAAAATTCATGTTGAGGTTTTAATATCGTTATTTAAGGAAAGAGAACAGAAAAATAGACTGCCCTATTAGTTGTCACTCGAGTCCTTTTTTTCTAGCAGGAAAAAGTCAAAGCAATGCTAGATTTAAAATCAAAACAAATTTTAAAATTATAATAAAAACAATTATTTATAATTTTTATTTTAGCTAAGTATCTTCACATTTTGTTGAAGAAAATGAGCTTCTTGATGGAATAAAAAATTGGCTCGCCTAAATATTTGGATCTGGTCTGTTTAGGTCAAACGGCGCTTATATAAAAATATCTATAAAAGCATCAACATGAATTTGGCTCAGTTGAAGATGAGGAAAAATCAAGGCGTTAAGCTTGTAAATGATCAGTGATTTACCTTTTATATTGAACGAATGGATGCAACGATCTCCTGTAGCCCAATTTCCTTGAGAAACGACTTAGCGACGCTCAGCCTCTATAAAAAATGAAAATTTAAACCGGCTCAGCTATACTGCTTAAAATACAAGCAGAATATTAAGATCAGTAAAATAAGGAAATATCCGATGACTTTTCAAAAAATAATCTTGGGGCTAAGTTTAAGTTGTGTACTGGCACTTATGTATGGCTGTGCCAAACCGACTTCTGATCAGGCTGAAACTGAAGTCAGTACTTCTGAAATCACATCAGATGCAAATGAAACTGCCAAAGCCAGCTCTGATTTTGACCTGAATAACATCCCCATTTCGACCGCAGTGCTTGGTGAGTTTCCTTATATTGCATTACCAGAGGGCTATCGCTATCAGAATGATGAAAAACGAAATTTTGAACGTGTGCCGTTTTGGACAGGACATGACTTTCACTGGGTTGAGGGAAAACTGTTTAGTTCGGGTATTACCGCTAAATCAGATTATAAAGAAGGCAGTTATTTAGAAATACAGCGTAATCTTGATGCGGTAATTAAACAGCTTGGTGGTGTAGAAGTTGCCAATAGTCAAATCCCCAAAGAGCTTGCCAACAGTCTGCCTGATGCCATTCGGGTGCAACATGGTTCAGGTTTGGCTGATATTTATAATTACCCTGCGCAAACGTATGTGATTCGACAAGCGGATAAAAATATTTGGTTCCATTTGGCACAATCTGGCCACTATATGGGTTTAATGGTAGCGGAAAGTCAGCCCTTAAATATCACTGCCAAAGCACTGACTTCAGGTGCACTGAAACAAAGTCTGGATCAGGACAGTAAAGTGAGTGTGCAAATTAACTTTGCCACAGATCAAGCCGATATTTTGCCAGACTCACAAGAACAAATAGATCAGATTATTGCTTTACTGAAAGATAACGATGATTTAAAACTTGGCATTTACGGACATACTGATAATACAGGCGATGCGGCGCATAATTTAAAATTGTCTGAGCAACGTGCGCAAGCTGTGGTGACTGCTCTAACCAAAGCAGGCATTGATACAAATCGTCTGACAGCCAAAGGTTTTGGGGATACTCAGCCTGTTGCAGATAATGCGACTGAAGATGGTAAGGCGAAAAACCGTCGGGTGGAGTTGGTGAAATTATAAAAGTCTAAATACTAAAAAGACCGCAATATAGCGGTCTTTTTTACATCTTTTTAAAAATGGTGTCACGGCAGTCAACGTCTAAAACAAGCACCACAATTTTGGCGTCAATGACTTGATAGACTAAGCGATACGCGGTTTCAGCTTATCAAACTTTTAAGTGCGGTTTTTGTGAACTCGAACTCTTAAGTCAGCTAAAGTTATCCTGATAGTTTCTTCACTTTTCGCTTTTTCTGCTAGTTGTAATAAATAAACCTCATCCATAACACAATCTTTTAAGATTATTTTTGTATTTTCCAAAATGCGATTTTGACGATCAGGGCTACGACCTTCTAAAAATTCTGGTATTTTTTTTACCATATTTCATAAGCTCCAAATAGGATGTTCTTCCCAATTACCAGGAAAACCCATCGCAACACGCCAATTTTCATCTTTCACAATAGGTTTTAAGAGTTTATTCAATTGATAGCACCACTCTGAATCAAATCCTGTCGGTCTTAGCAAGGTTTTTAAGATTAAGAGTACATAGAAGATACGTTTATTCGTCGGTGTAATCGGTGATTGCCAATTTGGATCTTTGTCGGCTTTAGATTTAATAGCTAATTCTTTATTCCATAACCGTCCATGATGGGCACAAATATTTCTCACATAGGTCAATATATGCAACCATTCAGCTAATTTTTCATGATGCAAAGAAAAATGCTGTGCGATTGCTTTCTTATCTTCTTTATTGTTAGCCTTATTATTTATTAAACCACTATATAAAAATGACAATGAACCAAAACTTAAAACTTCTGTCAGCATCCAGATTGGGATTTGAGGAAAACCATCATAATTTTGTTGAAAATGCTGGATGAACGTATCTTTAGAGCGTCCAACTTCTTTGTTGCATGTTTCTAAAAATTTTCTATGGTTAAATTTGGGATAAAAATTTTGTGCATTGTAGATACCAAATGCACCATATTGATGACCGAGATAATACGTTAATTTCGTTCGTAAAAACGTTTCTATAATTTCGATAGCACCGAATATTTGTAATCGTAATTCAGTATCAAATTCATATAATTGCACAATTTTTTCAAACGAAGTGCCCGGCTTGAATCGATCTAAGACATTATTTCCTGACCTTATTCGGTAAGGATACCAATATGCACTTAAGCGATAATAACCATATTTTGCCAATATTCCTTCAGCCCAAGCAACATTATGAATACTCAATCCTTTAGACTGTAGATGATGCACTTGCTCAGCATATGATAAAGGCTTTTTATTATAAGGTTTTAACATAATTCACTAAAATCGAGGCATAAAAAACCGCCAAGGTTGCGCGGACTTCAAAAGAAGAACTAAGCGTGGCGGCTGTATTAAGTACATAATAGCGACAATTGTCATTATTAGCAAGTTATGATCAAAAACTGCCCTTAGCGACAGTCTTTTTTATATCTAATCTCCCCTAACCCCTCTTTATTAAAGAGGTGAGGAACAGCATTCCACAAGGGGAAGATTTTTTACGCCCCAAGCGCTAACCTAAACAACATCTGCCATTGTTCATGAACCTTTTACTTCTCAAAAATCTCTCTTAAATCCTCCATCATCCCTTGGGCGGACTTAAACTCGCCTTGCTGGTTTTTCCACACCATCGACGGAGTGGCAAAGAAACCATATTTAGCCATCAGTTCCTGATTGGCATCTATTTTTGCAGCAATATCAGCAGGGATATTCTTGGTAATTTTTAACTTGTTTTGCCCTTTGTTAGCATTGTAACTGGTAAACACCTGCTGTGGATTTTTAGCCATCAGCATGGTTGCCACTTGCCCGCGACTCTCATCACGAATGACTGCCACCTGAATATGTCTAAGCTGTACCTTCCCCGCCTTCACCCACGGACGTGCCTTTTGCCAGAAGGTATGGCAATACGGACAATTCGGGTCTGAAAATACATATACAATCCGCGGCGCATCTTTTTGTCCGTCCTGAATCCAGGTGGAGTTTTCCAGACTTTTCCAGACATCATCCAGCACGGCGTCTTTGACATGGGTTTCAAGCGCTTTGATGGTCAGGTTCTCACCCTTGGCATTGTGCAAATCGCCAATAATGTAATATTTCTGGTCATTGGAAATAAACACGGTCGCCGGACTTTGCTGCATATGCCCGGCCCATCCGGTCATTTTTTCTGGCGCTTCAATCTGTTTGATAAATTTAAAGCCTTCCTGCTCAATCTGTTTTTTCAGATCAGTCTGGGCAAATGCTGTCGTATTTAACAGCAGCAGGAACAACGCAGCGGGATAGATCATTTTCATGAGAATTTCCTGTTATTTTGAAGATGGAGCAGAAAGATCATTGATATAG
This sequence comes from Acinetobacter sp. A3, assembly GCF_012371415.1. NCBI lineage: Bacteria > Pseudomonadati > Pseudomonadota > Gammaproteobacteria > Moraxellales > Moraxellaceae > Acinetobacter > Acinetobacter sp. A3. The sequence continues at coordinate 43,972 of NZ_JAAZQW010000017.1, read as the reverse complement.
CGACGCAGCATCGGCTGGGTCAGTTCGCCCATATGCCGATGCACGAGCTGTCCTTGTGCATTAAAGAACAAGGTGCTTGGCAAGCCATACATATTCATCTGGGTGGCCATGTCACCTTGAGGATCAAACAGGACATGCTGGAAATTAAAACCATGCTGACGCAAATAATCCTGTACGGTGTCAGTCGTTTCGCCCTGATTCAGCATTACAAAATGAATGTCCGGATAATCCTGCTGGGCCTGATGTAAAACCGGCATTTCCCGGTGACACGGCGGACACCAGCTGGCCCACAGGTTAATGACGGTCGGTTTGCTGACCCAGTGCTGTAGTGGCACCTGTTGCTGCTGTAAATTTTGAAATTGCAGATCAGGATACTGATTCTGCTGTGGCAAGACCGTTTGAATACCCCAATTCAGACAAAGCTGGATCGCAACAAATAGCGCGATCAATATCGCTTTAGGCAGATTGGCCAATGCCCGGTTTTTCCATAGAAACCACCCAATGCCGGCAATCAATCCACCATAAAAATGAAAGCCTTTGTCCTGAATCTTGATTATATCCAGTGGTGTCGCCAGATAAAGATCGGCATGCATCAGCACAAAAACCAGTCGTGCGGCAATTAATCCCACCCACAATGATGTCCACAAGCTGTCACTAAAGATGCACCAGCTAGGTTCAGGCCATTGCTGTTTGTGTCTGAAATATCGCCCTGCCCCATACACCAGCACTAATCCGGTGAGCAGCAGCACAATCTGCCACGGCAACATCAGTGGGCCTATATGCAGCGCCGTTGCAGAAACCATCATGGTGTTTTTGCCTGCTGAAGTTGCTGTAAGCGCTGAATAAGTTGGGTCGCGCTAAAGGTACCAGTTAAACGTAAAGTACGCTGTTCCTGCTGCTGACTGTCCAGGAAAATCATGGTCGGTGGACCAAGAATCTGCCAGTCACGCAGTAATTCATCTTGAGATGGATGATACTCGGTTAAATCCAGTTTAATCCGTACCACATCCTGCAAGGCTGCCTGTACATCGGTACGGGGCAGGACTTCATTTTCTACCGGTTGACAGGCCACACACCAGTCGGCATAGACATCAATCACGATACTGCGTCCACTGTTTTGCTGTAGCAGCTGTACCAGTTCCTGCTGGGTATGCACCTTTTGCCAGCTGAGTGTTTGTTGGGCATGGACTGCACCCATCTGCTGAAGGCCATGTTGAATATGCCAAATACTAATAGCGGTCATGGCCAGCGCCAGTACAATAACGCCAACACGCGAGATTTTGCCTTGCAGATGTCTGCGGATTAAATCGAAGCAGTAAATCGCCAGTGCCAGGAAAATAATGCCCATCAACAGGAAATAGGCCACAGTCGGCAGCAATGGGCGGGCGAAATAAACCGCCAGCGCCAGCATTAAAAAGCCGAAACTGAATTTCAACCGGTCCATCCACATACCCGGTTTCGGTAAATATTTGGCGCCAAATACAGCGGCAATAAATAAAGGAATCCCGAGGCCCAGACCCAGTACAAACAGATAGGTCGCGCCGAGTACCGGCTGATCCAACTGCGATACGAACAGCAAAGCACCAGCCAAAGGCGCGCTCATACACGGACCTACAATCAGCGCGGAAATCATCCCCATTAACGCAGCACCGACCAGCGTACCGCCCTGCTGTTTTTGCTGCCATCGGTCCAGTCGTTGTAATAAACCTTGTGGTAAGGACAGCTGATACACCCCAAACAGGTTCAAGGCAAACAAGATAAATAGCACCGCAAAAATGCCAATAAAGATCGGGCTTTGGAACCAGCGCTGGAAACTATAGCCCAGTTGCGCAACTGCCAGTCCCATCACCGCATACACTGCGGCCATACCCAGCACAAAAGCCAGCGCAATCAACGCAGCACGATAACCGCGATGACGCTGTACCAGAATACCGGACAGAATTGGAATCAGTGGCAAAGAACAAGGTAAAAAGGCCAGTAAAATACCAAAACCTAAAAAAATCAGTAGATTAACAAATAAATGATGTTCCGAGAGTAAATTGAAAAAATACTGGTCGTTGTTCCATTCAGATTGTAATGATGCGGTGGCTGCCGTTTGTGTCTCGCCTGCGATTTCACTGGCCGGCACCGGATTAGACGCTACGACTGAAATTTCTGAAGCCGCGACAGCATCAGTGAGTTTTGTCGGCTCTGTATTCTCTACTGCGGCAATCGACTCATTTTCAATGACTGCTTCTTCGGCGGCAGCAGATGTAGTTGTCAGTACTGTTTTTTCAGGTTTACTTGGTGCCGCTTCAATTTTAGCCGGTGCATCCAGCGCGACCGGTTTGGCGGCACTTAATAAACGCCGTTCGCTTGAAGGCGCATCTGACTGGGGCAACAAGCCTTGCGCATCGGTCTGAATGGTGGCGCGTTGCACCGGATAACATAAACCGCTTTCGGCACAGCCCTGCCACTGAATTTTAAATTGCTGGTTTGGCGCGACCGTAATCGTGGTCTTGACCTGATGATAATGCACCTTGGTCTGGCCAAAGGTCGGATCGTTCTTATCTTCCGGGACCGGCAGCTGTAATTTTAGCGCACCAGCATCGCTACGCACCTGTAGCTGATCATGATATAAATAATAATCTTCGGCGATGGTCCAGCGCAGTTCCGCCTGATCATCGCTAATAGAACGCGCCTGAAACTGAAACGCTTGATCGGGTGGCAAGAACTCCTGCGCCTGTGACCAAACTGGCCAGAATGCACAAAGAACCACAAGCAAAGCACTTACACGCGTAATCATGACGTCCATTTTTCTGTAGAAAACCCGATTCATTATTAAAAAGATTAAATTAAGAGAACATTAACATAGCTCATTATTTATAAAATAGGATTTCAGGTGGAGAGTAACTATGTTTGTGGTTCTGGTCGAAGATGATCCTTATATTGCCCAAAGTATCTGTTCAGCGCTGGACTATTTAAATATTTCAGTCGAGCATGTGGCTACTGCGCGTGCTGCCGATTATTTTATCCGGCAAAGTGCGGTCGATTTGTGCCTGCTGGATTTGGGCCTGCCCGATCAGGATGGTCTGGAACTGCTGCAGCAGTGGCGCCAGGATGAAATTCATCTGCCGGTACTGGTTTTACCGCCCGGCATCAAACCCGGCAATGTGTAGAAGCCTTAAATCTGGGGGCCGATGACTACCTGACCAAACCCTTTGAACTGGATGAGCTGATTGCCCGTATTCATGCGCTGGCACGGCGTAATCGAGGTTTTTCTTCCAATCTGTTACAACTGGGCGATTTGCAGTTAAACCGCGATACCCAGGAAGTGACGTTCCAGCAGCAGCCGGTGACTCTGTCACGGCGTGAATACAGCCTGCTGGAAACCCTGATGAGCCATCCCAACCAGATTTTAAAAAATGAACAGCTGCTCGATAAACTGTATGGCTATCAGGACAGTATCGAGAGCAACGCGCTGAATGTGCATATTTATCATTTACGCCAGAAACTAGAGCCGCAGCTGATTCAGACCATTCGTGGTGTGGGCTATATGTTTAAAGTACCGGAAACCGAGAGCTGAATATGCAGAACTACAGTTTAAAATGGCGGCTGGTCAGCATGTTTATGGTGGTGTTTCTTAGCCTGTGGAGTCTGGTGTTTTGCTGGCTGTATTATGATTTGCAGCAGCGGCTGCAAGATACGCTGGATCAGCGCCTGTTTGCCTCTGCACAAATGGTGGCGCGGCTGATTCAGCATTTGCCGCTCCAGGAAATTAATCCCGATTCCTTAAAACAGGTGGCCGAACAGTATCATGCGCAAAACCTGATTGCCTGTGAGGTGTCGGTGTTTAGCTCGGATATTACCTTGGGGCCGTATGTGGTGGCTCGCACCCGCGGTGCGCCGGCGCAGCTAACCGGACAGCAACCGGGCTTTAGTACCTGGCAGGAAAATGGTGTGGAATGGCGCAGTTATGTGCTGCGTAAAGGTGATATTCAGGTGGTGGCCGCAGAACGGCTGGTGCTTAGAGCCTCTTTATTGCAACAGATTCTGCAATCGGTGCTGATTCCGCTGGTGTTATCGCTACTGATCTGTATGGCGCTGGTGATTCATATTCTGCGTAAAGAATTCCGCCCTTTAGATGATATGGCCCAGCAACTGGCAGATAAACAGCATTCGCTGTCAGATGCGGCGCATTATCTGCAACATCTAGATGCGCGTAAAATTCCCAAAGAAGTCCAGCCTTTTGTCGATAATTCCAATCAGCTGATTCAGAACCTGCACCATAGTCTGGAAAATGAAAAACTGTTTACCGCCTATGCCGCGCATGAACTGCGTAGTCCTTTAACTGCAATTAAAACCCATGTACAACTCAGCCGGATGATGGTCGAGCAAAATCCGGCGCAGGCCAGCAAGCTGATTGAAAACCTGAAACAGGCCGAAAACAGTATCTGGCGCTATCAGCAGTTGCTGGAACAATTGTTATTACTGAGCCAGACCGATCATGACGCTGCGCAAGCTGCCCCAGATTCAGATACCACCGAAGTCGCGCCGGTTTTAAGACAAGTGATAGAAGAATTAAGTCCGGTTTATCCGCATTTAAATAGCGTATTGCAGGTCGATTGGGAAAATCTGCAGACCCTGCAACTACCACCGCTGAGCTTGCAGACCATCCTGAAAAATCTGCTGGAAAATGCCCTGTTACATGCCCAAGGCTTAAGCCGGATTGCAATTGCCATGCATGATCAGCAACTGCTGGTACAAGATGATGGTCAGGGGCTGACTGCCGCTGAACTGACCCAGATGACCCGGCGCTTCTGGCGTAAATCTGCCCAGCAACAGGGTCATGGTTTAGGGCTGGCTTTGGTGAAAGCGCTGCTCCAACATCATCACTACCAGATGGATTTAAGCCTGAACCCGCCTCAGGGTTTAAGCATTCGCATTCGGCCGGAGCAACCCTCTTCCACGCTCAATTAAAGGGTTGATGCTTGGGGACCAGATTAGAAGCTATATCTTAAGCCCCAAACCGTCTGATTTTTCTGTTTGATTTTACTGCGGTCATAGCCACCCAGAATGAAGTCGGAAAAGACATTCACATTCGGCGCAACTGCATAATCCAGGCCGACCGAGGCAAAACGAAAAGCGGTATCGGTCTGGGTATCTAAAAATTCCTGACCTTCATATTTGCCGGAGTCATTAAAATATGAACCGGCAACGGCCAGATTTCCAGTTAATTTGTCGCTGAGCTGATGGGCATAGTTCAGGCTGACATAGGTATCGCCCTGATTCATATACACCACATCATATAAATAGGTCGACACGCCGAAGGTTAGTGTAGCTTGCTCATTCAGGTTTTTACTGACACGCAGGCCCAGTTCATTGGAGGTGGTGCTGTCCCCACCCGGATAATAATAGGTCGCATTCCACAGATCCCAAGTCAGGCCTTTAAAATCTGACACATGCCCGACAATAAAATCATGTTCCATTTTATCGGTGCTGTATTGCCGACCTTTCTGTAAATCGCGGTATGAATAACCCAGTGTACTGCCCCAATAACCGGCATAAAAATTTCCATAACCCAAGGTTAAAGAGGCCTGCAAAGCCAAGTCTTCATTTTCTGGTGCATTGGTCAGACCGCGTGACACATATTTGGATACTGCAGTCAGCTGACCAGACACATCAATAGAGGAAGAGGATGCATCATTGGCCCAGCTGGACATGCTGATACATGACAGACACCCGGCGGCGACCACCGTTCTTGTAAATGGAATCATTGTTTTAAAATTTAACCTGATTGAATGTAAAAATCCCAGCCAACCATCCGACCGTGAGCTGTGCGGATGGTTGGATATGTGGTTTTAACTAAGAAAAAAGGATGTGTATAAAAATGCACATCAAAATGATCTAAGAGATCAAAGCGTTCTGTTGCGGCTAGATTGACCGGACTGGCGTATTGGCCCGGTAAAATGGCGCCGTAGATTTGGCCAGCGCCGGTTTGGCGCGAATATGATCGGCCAGTTTTTCGGCCATCATAATGGTGGTGGCATTCAGGTTGCCGGTAATAATCAGCGGCATGATCGAAGCATCAATCACACGCAGGTTTTGCAGCCCATGTACCCGCCCGTAGCCATCGACCACCGCCATATCATCTTCACCCATTTTGCAGCTGCAAGATGGATGGAACGCAGTTTCAGCGTGGTTACGGATAAATTCGTCCAGCTCGGCATCACTTTGTACCTGTTTGCCCGGGCTGATTTCTTCGCCGCGATAGGCATCTAAAGCCGGTTGATGCATGATGTCCCGGGTAATGCGGATGGCATCACGAAACTCGCGCCAGTCCTGTTCGGTACTCATATAATTGAACAGGATACTTGGATGCTGAAACGGATCTTTGGAGCGCAGTTTGACCCGCCCACGAGATGGAGAGCGCATAGAACCAACATGCGCCTGAAAACCATGCTGCTGAATGGCATTACTGCCATTGTAGTTAATGGCGACCGGTAAAAAGTGATACTGGATATTTGGCCAGGCAAACTCATCGGAGGTGCGGATAAAGCCACCGGCTTCAAACTGGTTACTGGCACCCACACCCTGACCTAAAAACAGCCATTCTGCGCCAATTTTTGGCTGGTTATACCATTTTAAGGCGGGATATAAGCTGACCGGTTTTTTGCACTGATACTGTAAATACATTTCCAGATGATCTTGCAGGTTTTCGCCCACGCCCGGTAAATCATGAACCACCGGAATCTCCAGGCTTTTTAGATGCTGGGCATTACCGACACCGGAACGCTGCAGAATTTGCGGGGACGCAATGGCACCCCCACAGAGCAGCACTTCTTTTTCAGCAAAGACTTGCTGTGGCTGCGCGGTACTTTGTCCCTGAAAATATTCAACTCCCACCGCCTGCTTGCCATGAAATAGAATTTTATTGGTCATGGCATGGGTGCGAATGGTTAAATTCGGGCGCTGTCTGGCCATATCCAGATAACCACGCGCCGTGCTGGAACGGCGTCCCTGTGGGGTTACGGTACGGTCCATCGGGCCAAATCCTTCCTGCTGATAGCCATTTAAATCATCGGTACGTGGATAGCCAGCCTGTACCGCAGCATCGACCATGGCATGAAACAGCTCGTTATTTCCGGCTTTCGGGGTGGCGACCTGTACCGGACCACTGTCGCCATGATAGTCATTGCCGCCAATATCACGGGTTTCGGCCTTTTTATAATAAGGCAGGCAGTCGGCATAGCTCCAATGTTCCAGTCCTTTCAAACTGGCCCATTGTTCCAGATCCATCGCATTGCCGCGGATATAACACATGCCGTTAATCAGGGAGGACCCGCCCAAGCCTTTACCGCGACCACATTCCATGCGGCGATTATTCATATACGGTTCCGGATCGGTCAGATAGGCCCAGTTATAACGCCGGCCCTGTAAGGGATAAGCCAGCGCGGCAGGCATCTGGGTACGAAAATCCAGCCGGTAGTCCGGCCCACCTGCTTCCAGGAGCAACACCGTCGTTTCTGGATCTTCGGTTAATCGAGCCGCCAGCACATTCCCGGCAGAACCTGCGCCAATAATAATATAGTCATAATTCATGCAGCATGATCCTCCCTTAAGCTGAAAATACAGATTGGAAAGGACTCAGTTCCACCTGAACCGATTTGGTCTGGGTATAGTGCTGTAAGGTCACCAGACCATTTTCACGGCCAACGCCTGACTGTTTATAGCCACCAACCGGCATTTCTGCTGGAGATTCACCCCAGGTATTCAGCCAGCAAATCCCAGCTTCAATCTGATGAATAATGCGATGGGCACGGCTTAAATCCGGACTGACCACACCAGCAGCCAGACCATAGGTGGTGGCATTGGCTCTGCGGATTACTTCATCTTCACTGTCATAGCTTAAGATGCTCATAACCGGGCCAAAAATTTCTTCCTGGACAATGCGCATTTCATCATGACAGTCGGTAAATACCGTGGGTTCAACAAAAGCCCCGTGCGCAAACTCAGCTGCCGCTGCGCGCTGTCCACCTGTTAACAGACGGGCGCCCTGTTGCTTGCCCAGCTCAATGTAATGCAATACTTTTTCCATATGGGCAAAGCTGGACAGTGGTCCAAAATTGGTGTTCGGGTCTAAAGGCTGCCCCATCCGCACATAAGGAATGCGCTGCAGAATCTTTTCTTCAAAAGCAGTTTTTAAAGCAGCAGGAATAAACACCCGGGTTCCATTGGTACACACCTGTCCAGAGCTGTAGAAATTGGCCATCATGGCGATATCGGCAGCCAGATCCAGATTGGCATCTTCACAGATAATTAACGGTGATTTTCCACCAAGTTCCATGGTGACTTCTTTTAAGCTGGACGCCGCCGCCTGTGCCATTACTTTTTTACCGGTACTCACACCGCCGGTAAAGGATACTTTGGCAATCTCTGGATGCTCAGTGAGGTAGCTACCCACATCGCCACCACCGGTCACCACATTAAAGACGCCGTCTGGTACTCCGGCTTCACTATAAATTTCGGCCAGTTTTAACGCGGTAAGTGGGGTAATTTCACTGGCTTTAAACACCATGGCGTTGCCTGCGGCCAAGGCCGGTGCAGATTTCCATAACGCAATCTGGATTGGATAATTCCAAGCGCCAATACCGGCCACCACACCCAGCGGTTCACGGCGGGTATAAATAAAAGAACTTTCTCTTAATGGAATTTGCTGGCCTTCGAGCGCTGGTAAAATGCTGGCATAATATTCCAGCACATCTGCCCCGGTCACAATATCGACGCTCCGGGTTTCACTTAAAGGCTTGCCACTGTCCAGGCTTTCAATTTCTGCCAGCTCATCATTGCGTGCCCGTAAAATGGCTACGGCCTGATTTAAAATGCGTGAACGCTGCATGGTGGTCATGGCTGCCCAGACTTTTTGTCCCTGTTTGGCAGACTGTACTGCCCGATCAACATCGGCCTGGTTACATGCCTGAATGGTGGCCAACACCTCAGCATTGGCCGGATTAATACTTTGGAATGTTTCAGAGGATGAAGCATCGACAAACTGACCGTGAATATAAGGTCGTTGTGTATTGAATTGCATCAATTGGTTCTCCTCGCAATTTAGTGAATATTGAGTTGCTGACGGATATAGTCGGCACAAATCTGAATAGGTAAATCGGCATCCAGTTCAGTGGTCATTAAGGAACCGCGTAACCAGAAACCGTCAATCAGTGCGGCCAGACCCTGCGCGGCGCGTTCAGCCTGCTCGCGGTCCAGCTGTTTGGCAAACTCATGCTTGATATTGGAATGCAGGCGATAATGGTTGACCTGCTGCAAACGGTGCAAGTCAGGTTGATGCATACTGTTGGCCCAGAATGCCAGCCAGGTTTTCATGGCGGCTTTATCGGTCTGTTCGGCCGAGAAATTGGCACGCACAATCGCAATCAGGCGCTGCTCCGGGGTGTTTTCTGCGGCGTTTAAACTGGCAGAAATGGCATCGCCCAGCTGTTGCAGCAAATAACGCATGGTCGCTTCAATCAGGCCATGCTTGCCCTGAAAATAATGACTGATGATGCCTGTAGACACACCTGCCCGCTGGGCAATCTGGCTGATAGATGCTTCAGCAAAACCCAGTTCATTAATGGCAGATAAGGTGGCATCAATTAGCTGTTGACGACGAATCGGTTGCATACCAACTTTAGGCATAAGATCGACCTGACTAATAAAAATCATGCACAAGGCAAGGTAACATATAAAAACGTTATTTTAATTGAACGTTCAATTAAAATAAATTATAGTCCCGTCTGCTTCCTGATGTACAGCTCAGTTTGTTTTTCATTTGCAAATGTTTGTAATGAGAGCCATGCCTATAGTCTGGTTAAGCCAAAACACACTGCGCTGTAGATCCGAATTAAAAAAATATGGTCACAGATTTATGCAAAAGAAAACTGAACAGACGACCGATAGTCTGAACAAAGTTGTCTTTTTTCTTTCGGCAACACTCATCCTGCTGTTTTCGCTGGTTACGATTTTATTTAATGACCAGGCGAATCAGCTCATTACCCAAATCTTGAACTGGGTCAGCCGGACCTTTAGCTGGTATTACCTGCTGGCGGCCACCTTATATCTGGTCTTTGTACTGTTTATTGCCCTGTCGCGTTATGGCGATATCAAATTAGGTCCCAAACATTCCAAGCCGGAATTTAGCCTGCTGAGCTGGTCGGCAATGCTGTTCTCGGCCGGAATCGGGATTGACCTGATGTTCTTCTCGGTGGCCGAACCGCTGTCTCACTATATGAATCCGCCTGTCGGCGAAGGTCAGACTTTTGAGGCTGCGCGCCAGTCAATGGTCTGGACCCTGTTCCACTATGGATTAACTGGCTGGAGCATGTATGCCTTGGTTGGCGTGGCTTTGGGTTATTTTAGTTATCGTTATAACCTGCCGCTAACCATCCGCTCGGCGCTTTATCCGATTTTTGGCAAGCGTGTTAATGGCTGGATTGGACATAGTGTTGATACCGCGGCCGTTTTGGGCACCATTTTTGGTATTGCCACCACCTGCGGGATTGGTGTGGTTCAGCTCAACTACGGCCTGCATGTACTGTTTGATGTGCCAGAAAACCTGCTGATCCAGTCGGCGCTGATTGCCGTTGCAGTCATTATTACTATTATTTCCGTGACTGCGGGTGTCAATAAAGGTATTCGGGTTCTGTCTGAAATTAATATCTATGTATCAATCGGGTTGCTGCTCTTTATTCTCTTTATGGGAAATACAGAGTTTTTATTAGCGGCTCTAATTCAGAATTTTGGTGATTATCTCAGCCAGTTCCCGAAACTCTCTTTAAGCAGTTTTCCTTTTGAGCAGCCTAAAGAATGGATGAACAGCTGGACCCTGTTTTTCTGGGCCTGGTGGATTGCCTGGTCGCCATTTGTCGGCCTGTTCCTGGCGCGAATTTCCCGTGGCCGAACCATCCGTGAATTTGTGGCCGGTACCTTAATTATTCCCCTGCTGTTTACCCTGACCTGGCTGTCAATTTTTGGAAATAGCGCCCTGCACAGCGTAATTTTTGATGGCAATACCCAGCTGGCCACCACCGTATTGGCCAATCCGGCACATGGTTTCTATGACCTGCTTGCCCAATATCCGTGGTTCCCATTTCTGGCCGGCGTCGCTACCATTACCGGTTTGCTGTTTTATGTGACTTCTGCCGATTCAGGCGCACTGGTACTGGGGAATTTCACCACCAAATTTACCAATATTGAACATGATTCGCCGCGCTGGTTAAGTGTCTTCTGGGCACTGGCGATTGGTTTACTGACTTTGGCCATGCTGATGGCCAATGGCGTGACTGCACTGCAAAACACCACCATTATTATGGGGCTGCCTTTTAGCTTTGTGATTTTCTTTGTGATGGCGGGTCTGTACAAGTCATTAAGACTGGAAGATTTCCGTCAGGCCAGTACCAACATGAATGCGGCACCCGTGGTCGGCAATGTCGACATCTTTAACTGGAAAAAACGCCTCAGCCGGGTAATGCTGCATGCCAATTTATCGCAAACCCAGCAAATGCTGGAAGAGGTCTGTAAACCGGCAATGCAGGCGGTGGCCACAGAATTCATCAACAAAGGCATTCAGGTCGATCTGGCGGAAAAAGCCCTGGATGATGAACCGGAACTGTCACATCTGGATTTAACCATTCAGCTGGATGAAGAAGAAAACTTCGTTTACCAGATCTGGCCAATCCGTTATGACACACCCAACTTCAGTTCACGCGGCAAACGCACCAAGAAATACTATTACCGTCTGGAAACCTATCTGTTTGAAGGCTCGCAAGGCAATGATCTGGTGGGTTATAGCAAGGAACAGGTCATTAACGACATTCTGGATAAATACGAGCGCCATTTGATGTTCTTGCACATCAACCGGATTAGTCCAGGCAAGCGCCCGCTCTTTCCAGACCCGGATCAATAAGGAATCTGTAGGATGTCTGAATCGCTTCACGCCTTTGCACTGTTTTTCTCATTATTAAACCCGTTTTTAATGAGTATTTATATGCTCGGCATTATCCGTAATTCCGAGGCCCGAGTGTTTAATCGCGCCCTGATTCAGGGCAGTTTAATCAGCTTTGTGGTGTTTATTATTTTCGCCAAAACCGGTGAAGCCTTTTTTCATGATGTCCTGCATGTCCGTTTTGAATCTTTCCAGATTTTTGGCGGGATTATTTTTCTGGTGATTGGTTATCGCTATGTGTTTGAAGGCGCCGATACCATTGGGGTGATGCGCGGTGCGCCACATCATTTGGCCGGCACCATTGCCATGCCGTTTATGATTGGCCCGGGAACCATCAGCGCCGCGGTCATTACCGGAATTCAGCTAAGCCTGTGGCAACTGGTGCTGGTGATTTTTGTGACGCTATTTCTGACCTGTAGCCTGCTTATTTTAATGAAATATGCGCATGATCATTTGCAGCATAAACATTCCAATTATATTGATTTGTATGTCGATATTGTCGGGCGTCTGGCTGCCTTGCTGATTGGGACCATTGCCATTGATATGATTGTGACCGGTGTCAGCGGAATTATGCAGAGCTAAACGTCCATTTTAGATGCTCTAAACCAAAACCCTCTTTCAATTTGAAAGAGGGTTTTTTATTGATATTTGAATGTTTAGCTGTTTAAGAAATCTGCTCCAGCGGCTGCGTATTCCAGACCGGCCACAAAGTTTCCAGCACTTTTTCAAAAGCAGTATTGTCAGTTTGCCATTGCGGATTTTTATCTTTATCGACAATTAAAGCGCGTACACCTTCAATAAAATCACCTTGCTGCATCCAGACATCCTGTAAATTGCGTTCCAGCTGCATTGACTTTTCCAGCGACAAGTTTTGCCCGACCTGTTGCAGCTTTAAGCTGACCTGTTTGGCCATTACTGGACGCTGCTGCAAAATAGCCAGCATTTTCTGCGCCCATTCCTGATCTGGACCGGTACCTGCCTGAGCCAGACTGTGTTCAATATCATCCAGCGTTGCATAAGAGAAATGGGCATTGATCTGCTCGATACGCTTTTGCAATTCACTTTCTGCCGGATGGGTAATAAAGCTGCTGATGATTTTGCGGATTTCAATCGGGTTGAGTAGCGGCGCTGCAATTAACGCTGCTTCTAATTCAGCAAAGCGCGCACTCGGCACATGATAGTCAATTAAATCTAAATACAAGGCATCGCTGCTGCTGATCTGTTCACCGGTCAGCGCCATATATACACCAACATCATCTAGCCGTGACAGGAAATGGGTGGCACCGACATCGGGGAAAAAGCCAATTGCAGTTTCCGGCATGGCAAAGCGGGATTTTTCACTGCTGATCTTGATATGACAGGCTTGCGCCAGACCAAAACCGCCGCCCAGCACATAGCCATCCAGCATCACCATAACGGTTTTTGGAAAATTGCGGATGTTGCTTAACATGCGATATTCAGTGGCAAAAAAATCCTGATATTGGGTATTGCCGGCCTGATAACTGTCATACAGATAACGGATATCACCGCCCGCGCAAAAGGCTTTCGGACTGTTGGAATTGATCAGGATGGCCTGTACCGCAGCATCCTCACGCCATTGCTCCAGTTGTGCCTGAATACCCTGAATCATCGGTAAGGTTAAAGCATTTAAGTGGCTGGTCCGGTCCAGGCTAATCATGCCCAGACCACCCTGCACACAAATGGCTAAATTATTGTCCGTACTCATTTATTTTTCCTATTATGATTTTTATTGATGGCTAAATTGGGCCGGGCGTTTTTCGACAAAGGCCTGCATACCTTCTTTCTGGTCCTGACCGGCAAAAATGGAATGGAAAATACGTCGCTCAAAACGCAAGCCTTCGGCCAGACTGACTTCAAAAGCACGGTTGATGGATTCTTTAATCATCATCACTGCTGGCAGGGATTTTTCGGCAATTTTTTCTGCGGCTTGCAGAGTTTGCTCTAACAATTCCTCTTTGGCAAACACCCGTGCCACCAGTCCACTTTGTTCAGCTTCCTGCGCGCCCATCTGGCGGGCCGTCAGACACATTTCCATGGCTTTGGCCTTACCAATTGCCAGGGTTAAACGCTGGGTACCGCCAATGCCCGGCAATACACCCAAAGTCACTTCAGGCAGGCCAAATTTGGCATTATCAGCACAGTAAATAAAGTCACACATGAGCGCCAGTTCGCAGCCACCGCCCAAGGCATAGCCACTGACTGCGGCAATTAACGGTTTACGGCGCTGGGCGATGCGGTCGGCCAGACTGAAAAAATCATCCAGATAAATTTGTGGAAATGTGAGATCTGCCATTTCTTTAATATCGGCGCCGGCAGCAAAGGCTTTTTCTGAACCGGTAATCACGATACAGCCAATATCCGGGTCTTTTTCCAGCCGGTCCAGCGCCTGATTGACTTCGGCAATCAGCTGATGGTTCAGGGCATTTAAAGCTTTCGGGCGGTTTAAGGTTATCAGTCCAACCCCGTTACGCTGTTCAAGTAAAATTGTTTCCCATTGCATGATCAATCTCCCTGTTCAATTATAAACTACGTGCAATCACCAGACGCTGAATGTCGCTGGTGCCTTCATAAATCTGGCAAATACGCGCATCCCGATAAATACGCTCGATTGGAAAATCTTTTAAATAGCCATAGCCGCCAAAAATCTGTAAGGCTTTGGAACAAACCCGTTCTGCCATTTCTGAGGCAAACAGTTTGGCCATGGAGGCTTCAGTTAAACAGCTTTCACCAGCTTCTTTTTTACGGGCCGCGAAATGCACCAGCTGCCGTGCTGCTTCAATTTCGGTGGCCATGCTGGCCAGCCGGAAAGAAATGGCCTGCTGTTCAAAAATCGGTTTGCCAAAGGCCACACGCTCATGCGCATAGCGGCTGGCTTCTTCTAAAGCGGCGCGCGCCAGACCTACCGCCTGTGCGGCAATGCCTATGCGGCCGCCTTCCAGATTGGCCAGGGCAATTTTTAGGCCTTCACCTTCGGCGCCCAGCCTTAAACTTTCATGAATGCGTACATCGGTTAAGGCAATCTGACAGGTATCAGAAGCATGTAAGCCCAGTTTATTTTCCACCCGGATGACCTCATAACCGGGCGTATCACGTGGCACTAAAAAGGCGCTCATACCTTTTTTGCCCGCATTTGGATCAGTTACGGCAAACACAATAATCATGCCGGCATTGTTGCCCGAGGTAATAAACTGTTTGGCACCATTAATAATATAATGATCGCCATCTTTAACTGCGCGGGTTTTAATAGCAGCAGCATCCGAGCCGGTATGTGGTTCGGTTAAGGCAAAAGCGCCAATCATTTGACCTTGAGCCAGTGGCTTTAAATATTGCTGCTTTTGCTGCTCGGTGCCGAATTTGAGAATGGGCACACAGCCAACTGAGTTATGCACGCTCATAATGGCCGATGTCGCACCATCGGCTGCGGCAACTTCTTCTAGGGCTAGCACATAGGCCAGCGTTCCCGTGCCTGAACCGCCCCATTCTTCCGGAATCAGCATTCCCATAAAGCCCAGTTCACCCATTTGGGCCAAAGCCTCTTTCGGGAAAATGCCTTTTTCATCCCATTCGCCAGCATTCGGTTTAATCTGCTCCTGGGCAAAACTTTTGGCCATGTCCTGAATCAGCTGTTGTTCTTCCGTAAATTGCATACCTGCTTCCCTTAATCTTCTTATTGAGATGTCTTTCTTGATCTGTTGGCGTTTTCGTTTTTTACCGTTTTATGCAGTTTTGGCCTGCTGTAATTTGCTGATTTCCTGATTACGCAGTAAAAAGCGCTGAATTTTGCCACTTGGGGTTTTCGGCAGTTCAGTCACAAATTCAATCAGGCGTGGATAGGCATGTGCAGACAGACGTTTTTTGACAAACTGTCCCAGTTCTTCTTCAAGTTGTTGCGTGGCTTGTACCTGCTGGGCCAGCACCACAAAGGCTTTAATTACTTCGGTACGCTCCGGATCCGGTACACCAATCACGGCGGCTTCAATCACCGCATCATGTTCCAGCAAGGCGCTTTCCACATCAAATGGGCCAACCCGATAGCCTGACGTTGTAATGACATCATCACTACGTCCGACAAAGCTCATGCTGCCATCGGCGTGAATTTCGGCGGTATCGCCAGTTAAGTAATAATCTCCAACAAATGGTGATTTACGGCTTTCTTCATAACCGCCAAACCACATCATTGGTGATTGACGGATATCAATCGCCAGAATGCCCGCAGTATCTGCTGCTAAGGCCTGACCCTGCTCATCAACCACGGCAATGGTATAGCCCGGGCTGGCAAAGCCGGCTGAACCTGAACGCACCGGATGCTCCAAGGCATGATGATTACACACCACCATCCCCACTTCGGTCTGGCCATAATGGTCGTAAATGGGCACATCCAGTACCTGTTCAAACCAGCGGATTACTTCTGGATTTAATGGTTCGCCGGCACTGCTGACCACGCGTAATTTGCCACGTAGCTGTGCCATCTGTGCCTGATCGGCAGCCATCATCATCCGGTACGCCGTCGGGGCACCGGCCAGATTGGTGATGCCATATTGCTGAACAATTTCGCAGACACTTTCGGCATTAAAACCACCTTCATAAAACAGGGTCGAATGCCCCAGTAGCAATGGCCCGGTAATGGCATAGTACAGACCATACGCCCAGCCCGGATCTGCAATATTCCAGAACGCATCTTCCGGTTGCAGGCCAATGGCATTTTGCATATAGCCGCCAAATGCAATCAGGGCTTTTAGTGGCACTTTCAGCGGTTTGGCCGGCCCGGTGGTGCCCGAAGTAAACATCAATAAAAATGGATCATCAATCGTCAGCATTTCCAGTTCACAGTGCTCGTCCTGACCCTTCAATACGCTCCAGAAACTGAAATCTTGCGGATAGGCATCGGCCTGGCGCTCTGCATGCACGGTCACAATGTCTGGACAGTTCGCAATATCCACCAATTTATCGCGATTGGCCAAATCGGTGACCACCAGCTTGCTTTGAGCCAGCTGAATACGGTGTTCAATGGCTTTGGGTCCAAAGGCGGTAAATAGCGGCTGATACACTGCCCCAATCCGCCAGGTGGCCAAAATAGTAATGATCAGTTCCGGAGTGCGTGGCAATAAGCCAGAAACGCGGTCACCTTTTTGCACACCCTGCGCTTTTAAAAAGCTGGCAAACTGGCTGGCATATTTTTTTAGCTCGGCAAAGCTGTACTGCTCTTTGCGGCCATCTTTACCATGCCAGTACAAGGCAATCGCATCTGAACCGGCGTGGCGGTCGCAGCATTCAAAACAGGCATTAAGTGCCTGCATGGTGCCAGACAGATACTGGCGTGCAACCGTATTGAGATCAAATTCCTGAACCGTTTTTTGATAATTTAACATATGTACCTCAGCCTGAATTTATCGTTATTACTGACAAGGTGTATGGATGTAGCCTGTCCCTGCTCCATCATGTTGCTATTTTTTTACGCTGTTGGCGCGGTATAATGATGCATGATGCTGGAGAAATCCAGATGTGCATGACCTTCCTGACACAACTGCTGATACAGCTGTTGCACCAGACTGCCCAGAACAATCGGATGCTCGGCCTGATGTGCAGCATCAACCGCCAGCCCTAAATCTTTCAGCATCAGTTGTGCGGCAAAACCATCGGTATAACCACGAGATGCTGGCGCATTGGCACAGATATCTGGCCACGGATTATAGACTTCAGAACTCCAGCAGCGCCCAGATGAGCTGTTAATGACTCCGGCCAGCGCTTGCGGATCAATCCCGAGTTTTACTCCCAGTGCCATGCCTTCGGCGACCGCCGTCATGGAAATACCCAGAATCAGGTTATTACAGATTTTTGCCACCTGCCCGGTGCCAATAGCACCACAATGCACCAGATTTTTCCCCATCGCACTCAGTACCGGCTTCACTGCTTCAAATGTGGCGGCATCGCCCCCAACCATAAAGGTCAAGGTGCCTTCTTTGGCGCCTAAGGTTCCACCAGACACCGGTGCATCACAGACCTGAATCTGTCGAGCCTGTGCGGCTGCGGCCACGTCCTGAATGGTTTTCGGGTCAATGGTGCTGCTGTCGATACATAAACTGCCAGCCGGCAGCACGTTTAAAATACCCTGTTCACCCAGATACACCGTGCGTACATGCTGGGCCGCAGGTAGCATGGTCACCACCACATTGGCCTGTTGGGCTGCATCTCGCGGACTCTGGCAAACCACGCCACCGGCCTGGGCAAAATGTTCTAAAGCGATCTCGCTCAAGTCATAGCCAAACACTTGATGGCCGGCTTTGAGTAAGTTCTGTGCCATGGAGCCGCCCATGTTGCCTAAACCAATAAATGCAATTTTCATGGTCATTCTCCTTAACGCAGACTGATGGTGGTATTCACACCGGCGCTTTCCTGATCATCTTCAAACCAGCGGCTGGTGATGGTTTTGGTCTGGGTATAGAACTGCACCGCCTGTTTGCCATACGGGCCTAAATCACCGAGTTTGGAGCCACGGGAACCGGTAAAACTGAAAAATGGTACCGGTACTGGAATTGGAATATTAATACCGACCTGACCAATATCAATCTGGTTCTGGAAAGTACGTGCGGTACTGCCGCTTTGGGTAAATAAGCCCACGCCATTACCAAACGGATTGGTATTAATCAGCTGAATAGCCTGTTCTAACGTATCGACATGAATGATGGCCAAGACCGGACCAAAGATTTCTTCCTTATAAATGCGCATCTCGGTCGTGACCTGATTAAAAATGGTCGGACCAACAAAATTGCCTTGCTCATAGCCGGCAACCTGCACCTCGCGGCCATCTAGCAGCAGTTCTGCACCCTGCTCGACACCACTGTTAATCAGGTCAATCACACGGGCTTTGGCACGGGTTGAGATGACCGGTCCGACATCGGTATTCGGTTCATGGCCAGCATTGACCTTTAAGGTTTTGGCTTTATTGACCAGCTCATCGACCCAATGCTTGCTTTCACCGACCATCACCGCCACAGACAGGGCCATACAGCGCTGACCGGCGGCGCCAAAGGCTGCACCAACCAAGGCATTTAAGGTCTGTTCTTTATCGGCATCCGGCATTACCACCACATGGTTTTTGGCGCCCATCATTGACTGTACCCGTTTGCCATGCTGGCCTGCCAGGTTATAGACATGGGTACCCACCGCCGTAGAACCGACAAAGGAAATGGCCTTGATATCAGAATGCGTACACAGCAGATCGACCACTTCTTTACCGCCATGCACCACATTCAGCACTCCGGCAGGAACACCGGCCTGCATCGCCAGCTCGACCAGCATCATGGTTGATAGCGGATCCTGCTCCGACGGCTTTAAGACAAAAGTATTGCCGCAGACAATGGCCATTGGGAACATCCACAACGGAATCATCGCAGGGAAATTAAACGGGGTAATTCCGGCACAGACACCTAAGGGTTGCTGCATGGTATAGGTATCCACCCCGCGCGCCACGCCTTCAATATACTCACCCATTTGCAGCGAACCGACCGAGCAGGCATGTTCCACCACTTCCAGGCCACGCTGAATATCACCTTCGGCATCTGCTAATGTTTTGCCCTGTTCAGCGGTCAGGACTTGTGCAATACTTTTTAAGTTTTGACGGATCAGCTCCTGCAGTTTCAGCATAATCCGCATACGGGCCTGAATAGGTGTTTCACGCCAGCTGGCAAAAGCCTGTTGGGCTGCGGCAATGGCGGCATTGACTTCTTCTGCAGTGGCAAACGGCACCTGACCCAGAACCTCCTGGGTAGCAGGATTGACAATATCTTGCCAATGACTGGTTCTGGAGTCGATAAATTCACCATTAATCAGCAGTTTTGCCGTGGTGAGGCCGGTATTCGAATGGGGATGATGAATCGCGTTCATGGTCGCTCCGTGCTGGTTTGTTATTGTCGTTTTATCTGCCTTTACTGGCTGTTTTTAACGTATTATTTTTACGCTGTTTCAGCAGACTAACAAAGAACACTTTTGGCACCAATAGAGATTGGCGCACGACGATTGTGCAAATTTGCACAGAGATTTAACAGGATGTTAAACATAAAATGAAAGTTGATTGGGATCACTTACGCTTTTTTCTGGTCTTGGCCCGGGCCAAAACCCTCACCAATGCTGCGCGCCTGATGGAAGTGGAACACAGCACCGTGGCACGGCGCATTCAGGCGCTGGAAAATACCTTGGGTACCCAGCTGTTTAAACGTGAAGCCAAAGGCTATGAGCTGACTGCGGAAGGTCTGGCACTGGTGCCCCGCGTCGAACAGATGGAACAGTCTTTTATCCAGATTGATAAACGCCATGACCCTTTACAAGGCCGGGTACGCATTGGTGCGCCGGAAGGTTTCGGGACGGCGTTTCTGGCCCGGCTGCTGGCGGAGTTTTCACAGCATTATCCTTCGCTGACTATTGACCTGATTCCGGTGCCAAAAACCATCAAACTTTCACATCGTGAGGCCGATATTGTCATTTCAATTGACCGGCCCAAATCCGGGCCTTATATCATTACCCGACTCTCAAATTACTGTTTAAAACTGTACGGCAGTCAAAGCTATTTACAGCAAAACCCACCAATTAGACAGCTGGAAGATCTGAAACAGCACCGATTTGTCGATTATATTGATGATCTGGTGTATAGCTCGGCGCTGTATTCGCTGGAACGTTTGCCGCTGCAAGTGACAGCTTGTTTTCGCAGTAACAGTATTCTGGCCCAGCAGATTGCGGTCAGTACCGGCGCCGGACTGGCAATTTTGCCGCGATTTCTGGTGCATGATAAACCCGATCTGCAAGAAGTTCTGGGCGATCAGGTCAGTTTTACCCATACCTTCTGGATGTTGACCCTAGTTGATTTACAGCATGAGCCGAAAATCAAACTGGTCTGGGATTTCCTGCGCAAACAGGCCGATGTGCAGCAGGCCCTGTTAATGGGCACTTAAAATCCTTTGCAGTATCTGGAGATTGACACATGCCGATACAGCAACTGAACGTATCACAACACTTAGCGCCCATTACGCTTGCTAAATTAACAGCCGATGAACCGAATAATATGAACCATTCAGGAAAATGATATGAAGATTCTCATCGTGCTGACCTCTCATGACCGTCTGGGTGATACAGGCAAACAGACCGGTTTCTGGCTGGAAGAACTGGCCGCCCCTTATTATGCTTTTGTTGATGCTGGCGCCGAGGTGACCTTGGCCTCTCCTAAAGGTGGTCAACCGCCTCTTGATCCCAAAAGTAATGAACCCGATGCTCAGACCAAAGCCACCGAGCGTTTTAAGGCGGATACCGCCGCCATGCAAGATCTGGCGCAGACACGCAAACTCAGTGAGGTGTCGATTGCCGATTTTGATGCCGTGTTTTATCCGGGCGGTCATGGACCCTTATGGGATTTGGCCGAAGACCCGGATTCTATCTCTTTGATTGAACAAACATTGCAAGCCAATAAACCGGTGGCGTTGGTCTGCCATGCGCCGGGAGTATTACGTCATGTCAAAGCACAGGATGGCCAACCATTGGTCAAAGGCAAGACTGTGACCGGTTTTAGTAATACAGAAGAAGATGCGGTTGGGCTGACCAATGTTGTGCCCTTTTTAGTTGAAGATATGCTGAAAGAATACGGCGGGCAATACTCAAAAGCCGAGGACTGGCAGGTGCATGTACAGCAAGATGGTTTGCTGATTACCGGACAGAATCCGGCCTCCTCAGAGGCGACCGCAGAAGCGTTATTGAAATTCTCGAAATAAGCATAGCCATCGTTTTTGTGCTTAATAGAAAACTCCTGAATGGATTATTCAGGAGTTTTTAAATTGTTCGGATTGAACAACTCTTGAAGAATGATGCCCACCGGTTCAAGCCAGCTGATGTCTAAACACTAAACATCAACGCCAAAGACAACAGCAAGCATAAAAATAACATAGCTGAAACCGCCTGCCAGAATCTAACAGGATTTTTATCCAGCAAGGAAGACTGAACCGGCTTTAAAAAATACCGGTTAGGATGCTTAAGATCATACAGAAATTCCGACAATACCTCATAGCGTTCATTTGGCATCAGGGCCAAGGCCTTATGCAAGGCTCCATCAATCCACACCGGAATATCTGGCCGATATTCTAAAATTGAATGATAACGCACCGTTTTTAGCTGTTTAAGCGTCTGACAACGCGCCAGTTCGGTGCCATAGGGTAACTGTTTGCTAAGTACATAATACAGTACCACGGCCAGTGAAAACTGGTCTGAACGGGTGGAAACCGGCCGCGAGCAAAAATATTCCGGCGCCATAAAGGCCAAGGTGCCCAAAGCCGCGGCATGTTGCGGCTGTGATTCGGAAATCCCCTTGACCAGGGTTGCACCAAAATCAATCAGTTTTAGCTCTAACTGTGCATTCAGCATGATATTTTCAGGGCGAATATCCTGATGCAGCATGTCCAGCCGGTGAAAAGCCTTCAAACCTTTAATGATCTGTTCCGTAATCTGGATGGCGGTTTCAAGCGCAATCGGCTGGCGCTGCTGATGCAGCCAGGTATTTAAGGTCTGGCCAGATAAATATTCATAGGTTTGAAAATAATAAGATTTACTGCGCTGATGCGGATAGGCCGCTAAAACTTGTGGATGCTGAATCCGTTTCGCCACCCACTCTTCCAGCAAAAAACGCTCCAGTGCCTGCACATCGTGGGTTAAATCCAGTGACGGAATTTTAATGACTAGTTGCTGCTGCCACGTCTCATCCCAAGCCAGATATAAACGGCTACGGTGGTTCTGGTGCAGCACGTTTTGAATCCGGTAGCCTTCAAACTGCTGACCTATGCTTAAATCCGGGGCCAGACTTAGCTGGTTGTGACTTGGCTGAAATTGTGACTGGGCCTGTTGTGGCAGCTGCTGTACCTGCACAATTTGCAGGGTTAAATTGTCAGGACTACCCTGCGCATCGGCCAGATGGACCAGCATTTCTGCTACCTGGTCAAGATCTAAAGTTTCGGGGCTGTGAAGTGCCTCGATAATTTGGCTGTCCGACAGATATTCATATACACCATCGGTCATCAACAGGAAAATATCATCCTGTGCCAACGGCAGACTCAAATAATCCACCTCTACTTTCTGCGCCACGCCCAAAGCCCGGCTTAAATAGCTTTCCCGGGAAGATAACCAGACCCGATGATCGACACTGAGCTGTTCCAGCTGTTGCTCACGCAAGCGGTAAATACGGGCATCACCAATATGAAACAGATGTACAGTTTCATGTTTGAATACCAGCGCGCTAAAAGTGCAGACATAGCCGCGGTCTTTATCGACACGGCTCTGACTTTGCTGGGTCTGGGCATAGAGCCAGGAATTGGTGGCACGAATCACCCGGTCGACCGAAGTTTTGACGCTCCAGGAATCGGGCGTCGAAAAGTAATCGGCCAGAAAACTGGACACAGCGGTTTCACTGGCGATATGACTGACATTGCTGCTGCTAATGCCATCGGCAATGGCGCAGGCAATGCCCTTTTGCTGTGCCAGATAGCCCTCCGGAACAGCCGAACCATGAAAATCCTGATTGCTCTCTTTGCGGCCGGCAGCACTATATTGCCCAAGCCGAATTTGAAGTGAAGTCTGGTGTGAAGATGGCAAAGTGGACATGCGCTGATCTCAACTGGCTGGAATCTTCCCTGATTCCTGAACTCATCCTGTGGGCTTAAAACTTAGAACTCGCGTTTTGGTGCAGTGCGGACATGCGTGGTGTAGAGTGCAAGACCAGTTAAAGCCAAACCACCTACCAGGTTCCCCAGCGCTACCGGTAACTCATTGTATGTTCTTCGTTTTTTCGCAAGAGATGCGATGGATGTCTGATTATTTGTAGTCATAAATTTAAGTCCCCACTTGTTTCTAAGTGGGGACTAAATTAAGGCTTATAGGATGAATTCAGAAGGTGTGTTCAGCGGACGCTTACATTAATACTATGTTGCAGTGCGACCGAAGCGATCGAGGTATTAGGATTTTTACAGGCATTGACAATACTGAGTTTGAATTCTTTGCTGTATGTTCTGCGTTTTTTAGCAACAGGAGGTGTTGCTGAATATATATCCATGTTCATGGATTAAGTCCCCACTTGTTTTTAGGTGGGAACTAAATTAAGGCTTATAGGATCGCTTGGTAAGGCTGTGTTAGCCGGATGCTTACTCATGTATATCGTTATTGATGAGATTTAATCTCAGACATGATGTTTTGAATGGATGCTTTATCGTGAATTTGCAAATGATCTCTGATGTAGACGAGTTTATCTATATTTTTTTGAAATACAACTTGTTGTTCAGGATCAGCTAATTTAGCCTGTCTACTCAATTTGAATATCAAGCTACAAATACTTTCTCTGACTATTTCATAGTCAACAATTTCTTTATATTCAATATCTTGTTGATCTAGTGAAGTCTTATCTAAATGATCTAAATTAAACTGAGTGAGCTGCATTATAATCTTAACCCAACCCTAATTTTGACTAATTTTCAATCAAAATCAGGGTTTCACTTATTTTTCTATCTAAATCTCTTTCGCTTTTATACGACAGATTTAGAAATTCAGATTTAAAGAAAAAGTTGCTGTACGTGGCGCACCTAAGAATAAATAATCATCGCCATAGAATTCACCTGCATCACGCCAGTATTTTTTGTTCAATAAATTATTGATATTGAAACGTAACTGCGCATCGGTTGTATTTAACTTAAATTGATAAGCAGCGCCTAAATCAAAGACGCTATAACCACTCACTTTTGCAGTACCTTGTTTATTGGCATATTTGCTCGAACTATACTGACCACCCGCAAGTACTCTAAAACCTTCAATAGTCGGTACTTGATAAGTCAGATGCGTTGCAAAACGAATTTTAGGTACATTTTGCGCTTGATGATTGCCATATTCAACCGCTTCAACATCATCCAAACGAGCTCTAGTCAATGCTAAAGATGAGCTAAGTGCTAAATAATCGCTTAATTCTCCACTTAGTCCTAATTCTAAGCCTAGACTGTGTTGCTCACCTTCTTGAACAAAATAACGCTTATCTGAGATCGGCTTAGAGTATTGATTGTCTTGACGTAAATCAAAAATAGCTGCCGTCAATAAAAAGTTATGAATCTGTTGTTTTAAGCCAATTTCATATTGTTCAGAATGGATAGGTGCTAATGTATCTGCACTATTTTCTGCAAACCAAGGTGCAGTTTTTCCATCTGACAGCCCTTTTGCATAAGAAGCATACACAGTTGTTGATTCCGTTGGGCTATAACTTACTGCAAATTGTGGTAGAAATTTGCCTAAATCCGTATCACGGACTTGTTCGGTTTCATTATAAGCTTGCTCATCAAGCTCGATCCATTTCCCGCCCATCAAAGTAGACCATTGCTCATTCCATTCAATGCGATCTATAACCGTAAAAGCAGTTTGCTTACTATCCAAAGCTTTAAAATAAGGACCAAGATCTCCTTCTTCACGAATCCTATCATAGCTATCTTGGTAAATATTACCTACATAATCTGTTGAATTTACGTATTGATATATACCTGTGTAGTGATGTCTAGATTTATCTGTTTGAGTCAAATCAAAACTAAGATGATGCTTTGCCCAATCGGTATTGACCAAGCCATCTAACTTTATTTTAAATTGATTGGTTTTAAATGTGTCATTTGGGTTTTGGTAGTCATAAAGGTCATATTCTCCCTGCGCACCAAATGTGTTGCACGAATATGCTTCCAAACATCCATCTCGGTAATAACCAAAAGGAAATATTGAATAATCATCCACTTTAGATTTGCTATGCGAGGCAACCAATCCTAAATTCCAGTCATCATTAAACGTATAGTTGTATTTTAAACTGCTATTTAGGCTGTCAATTGTGACAGGCTTGCCCCAACTTTGGTAACCCAGCAAACGCTCCCATTTCACGTTTTGTGGTACTTTGCCATCAAGTAATTGATAACCTGGTACAGATTTTTGTTCTGAGCGCTGTGCTTCAAGATCAAACTCGAATTTGGATTGTGCTGTAGCTTTCCAGTCCAGTGCTAATGCCGCCAAATAACGCTCACCATCTACATGATCGACATAAGAATCAATCTGTTCATTGACTAAATTTATGCGATAGCCAAATTGTTGATCTTTCCCCCAAAATCCTCCCACATCCCCTGCGACTGCAAACTGCCCATGTTCATCTGCAGAAAAGTTAAGTGCCTGAATATCTTTAGGTCGCTTAGTGACATAATTGACCACGCCGCCCGGTGTAGACATACCACTTTGAATTGCAGAAATACCCTTTAAAATTTCCACACGTTCTTTATTTTCAAGTGCGACGTTTTGTTCACCACGTATCACATTGCCATTCACTAAATAACTTGATGCTAAATCGAGTGCAAAGCCACGTGATACAAAGTTGGGATAGTAACCAATCGCAGCATAACCATCGCCCACAGACGCATCATTTTTAATGACATCACTCAATACTCGTGCTTGTTGATCGGCAATTACATCTGCAGTGACAACAGAAATAGAGGCAGGTGCTTTTTGTAGACGATCTGTGCCTAAACCTTCAATTTTTACTGTAGAGCTAAAGTACGGCGTTGATTCATCGGCTGTAATGACAATCGTATCGAGCTGTTGCACACCATTTTCAGCATAAACCAGAGGTGTCAAACAAAGCGGTGACAGAATGATAGTTTTTAAAGACGCAGTTAATACATTCTGTTTGCATTTACGATTGTACATACGAAACCTTGCATAAAAATGGGTGGTGATGCTTGAGGCATTTGATAGGCGCAGATTATGACAATTCGCGTTGAATTAATCGAGTTAAAGTCTGGGTAAATTGCTGCCCTTGTTCTGAATAAAACCAATCTACATGCCCAATAATCCAATCATAATAAGCCGCATCTGCATGTTTTAGGTTTTTGGTAATTCCAATAAAATACTCAAGCTCTGAAAATGCAAAATCCAAATGTACGATTTTGAGCAGTTCGGGCAAAATGCTAAAGTCTTGTTGTGGATGCTGTTCGGCAAAATAAGCCTGTAAAAATGCACTCAAACCCGCTTCATCAATCTTTAGTTGTGATGTATGTGCTAAGGCTAGCCAATCTACAAAGTTACGCTCAATCGTTATGGCAAGGTCATAAAGCGCTGAATTTCGATCTGACAAGCCAAAATCAATCACTGCTGTAATATCAGCATTGGCACTTTGGGCAGACCAAAACAGATTGGAAGCATGTAAGTCATTATGCGTCCAAATTTTAGCAGTATGTTGCATTACATGCTTAATCTTGTGATGCGTCTGAAATATGCGCTCTAAAAAAACAGTATCTAAGTTTTTATCGGCAAAATAACGACTCAATTCAGGACTATTTTCAATACGTTGTTGAATAGCCATTACAATATTTTCACTTTCTAAAAGCTGCTGATTCGATACCAAATAATGGGCCGATCTGCCGTGTGACTCAGGAAAATCCTGCATGGCGATATGCAGTTTAGCAAGTAAACTTCCAACTTTGGCTGCATGCTCGGTATAGAAAAAAGGAGTCCAAGATTGCTGATCGACATATAAATCAAAGCCTACTGCTTTTTCATAGACCTCATACGTCCAACCCCCCATCTCTAAAGCTGTCAGGCCGCAATTTGAGGCAATCAATGTGGCAACTGGAATGTCTTTACTGGCTAAATGTTGCAGGAAGGCATGCTCTTGCAAAATATCTTGAGCATTGCGAAATGAACGATGGCTACGCTTAATGAAATATGAGTGAAGATTTATTTGACCCGTGTTAGATAAAACCTGCGTAACTTCAACCAGTACCGCAGAAGAAAATGGACGTGGACTACACCACAGAATTTGAACGTTACCTTGCAAACGTGGGTAATGCAGTTGCAGGCGGTGTAATTCTGGAACTGTAATATGGGCCCAATCTTTATTTTCCCAGTCGCTCCCCATGCCATGACCTAAATCATGCGTGATTGTGGTCATTTGAGATATTCCTAAACCTGATCAGCATTGTGCAATCGTATATTCCCTATAATCCATCCAAAATAACTACTTTTAGATGGATGCACTCCAAATTAATTCACGATCTTTGCCTGCTGCAAGCGTAAATTGACGTCGTCTATAATCTGATCTAAACCAGTGTCATAAGCCGCTTCACTCACAAAAGACACCATATTTTGCGTGACTTGCGGTAAATTGTAATCTGCATACCATGACAATGAGTTCACCTCTATTTCACGCTCACCTTGTAAAATCACAAATCTTTTTTGCATCCAAGCCTGTAAATTTTCACCCGTATAAGCATCATAGAAAATAATATCGGTCAGATAAAAATCTTTCATCATATAAGAATAGGTCACACTATTTTCTTCAGGCTCATAATTAAAAAAAGGTGTTGTGGTGAGATGAAATTCAACTAAAAATTGACGTTTTAAACGATGATTTTGGTATTCCGCTCTGACTTTGATCGGACAACTGATCTGTGCAAAGTCAATTTCATGTTCGGAGTTTTGTTTAAAATATTCAGCCAAAGAGAACACCTGATGTTTAATGAAATCCTGCATTAAAAACTCAGGTTCAAGTTGTGAATTGATTAATCCCAACAGTAAAGATTCAACTTCTTCTTTCGTTAAATAAATGTCTTCAACAATATGCATACTCATCTCTAAATTTACTGCTGCGATAGAAAAATCCTAACGGAAAGCCCTATGTTTGTATAGCTATGCAAAAGTAGAGTTCATTTCTATTCAGTGGCGAATCACCTAATCAGATTGAATCTTGATCACAATTTCAGTTATGCTATCAACACATCAAATTTCACTTCAAACACGCCTTGTTGCGTAGGAGTCATCTCATGTCCAAGAAGTTACCTATTTACTTCTCTGATGCTGCTTGGTCGTCATTACAAAAAATTATGGGTACTGAAGGCAAGCCTAGCCCAACCTTAAACTCCATTCTAGAGCAGATGGAACTGCTGAATAAACAAGACTTTCAGCCTGTTTGCAAACGTACCGTTTTACCGCTTCCAGTTGCCGTCGAATCCATTCCTGCAGGCTTTCCCTCTCCTGCCCAAGACTATATTGATAAAAATATTGATCTGAATGAGTATCTAATTTCCAATGAAAATGCGACCTTTTTAAATGTGGTACGCACCACATCTATGATTAATGCCGGGCTTGAATACGGCGATATTGTATTGGTAGATCGCAGCAAAGAAGCCAAACACCGCAGCATTGTAGTGGCCCTAATTGACCAAAAAGACTTAACCATTAAACGCTTGATGATTACCGCCAAAATGTCCAAAAGTGAGTTGGTGGAACATTTTGGTGAAGACTACGACCCTGCTACTTTGCCTAATGCTTGGCTCAAAGCTGAAAGCCCTGACTATGACAGTATTTATTTGAAAGATGGGCAAACGTTTGAAGTCTTTGCCGTGGTGACTTGGAACTTAAAAAACCTGATGGCTTAAACCCGCACACCATAATAAAAGCCAAATAAGCAGAATATTCATGAAACCTTTAAAGCAAATTTTTGCGCTCATTGACATCAATAATTGTTATGTGAGCTGTGAACGGCTGTTTCAACCACATCTGAATCATCGTCCTGTGGTGGTTTTGTCCAATAACGATGGTTGTGTGGTGTCACGTTCAGAAGAAGCCAAACAACTTGGTATAAAAATGGCTGTGCCTTTCTATCAAATTCAAGAGCAGATCAAACAACACAATATTGCCGTGTTTTCGAGTAACTATGCTCTCTATGCAGAAATGTCCAGACGTTTTAATAATACGATTCAACAGTTTGTTAGTGCCAAAGACATTGAAATTTATTCAATTGATGAAACCTTTATTGAACTGAGTTCGTATTCTCAAACCGATTTAAATGAATTGGCACAAGAAATTAAAGCAACTTTATGGAAATGGCTGGCTTTGCCTGTCTGTGTGGGTATCGGTCATAGTAAAACGGAAGCAAAACTGGCCAATCATATTGCCAAGAAAAATAGCTATTTCAACGGCGTGTGCAATTTAATAGATATGGATTTATGTAGCAAAGAAGCCTTACTTCAACTCATTGATGTTGATGAAGTCTGGGGCGTGGGCCGAAAACTTGCAAAAAAACTGCATGCTTTAAAGATTCATTCTGTATTTGATTTAGCGATCAGTGATCCTGAACACATGGAACGTAAATTTTCAATTTTAATGAAAAAAACCATATTGGAGCTAACAGGTACGCCGTGTATTGAACTGGAACAAACCACAGCCAGTAAACAGCAAATCATCAGCTCACGTTCTTTTGGACAACGAGTCACCGACATTCATGCACTTTCGGAAGCACTGAGCGATTATTTACAATCTGCTGTGCAAAGGCTTAGAGCAGAAAAAAGCTTATGTTCCTGTATGATTATTTTTGCGCAATCCAGTCGTTTTGATCAGCGCCAAGCTTTTTACAATCAATCGGTGACCATTGCCTTTAATGAGCCAACAGATTCTGCCTTAATCATGAACAAAGCCATCATGAAGCATATCTCTACCCTATTTCAGGAAGGTATTGCCTTTAAAAAGTGTGGTGTGATTCTAACAGGAATTGAACCCAAACAAGGCTATATTCACGACTTGCTTGCAGATACAGAGCAGATTGAAAAGCAAGAACACTTACAACAAGTGCTAGATAGCGTTAAAAATAAATTTGGCACACAAAAACTGGCCATTGGCGCATGTAAATTACAAAACCGTACATGGGCTATGAATCGCAGCAAGCTAAGTCCTAATTATTTTAGCTTGGAAGGCTTATTGGCACTTGGCGATTAGTGCTTTTTTAGTAGTTATCTGTTTTGTCTTTGATAGTGTCTAGATCTGCTTCAGTTGTACAGAAAAGATATTCATAAAACTGCTCATCCAAACAAACATCTTTTTGCGATGCTTATTTAGATGAGCGTATTGGCTTAAGCAAGATTAGCCTTTGTTTAGTCCGACAAACTTAGCACGTGCTTTATGCAGTTTTTTATAGCTTTCAATCAAACGTAAGTGACGATCTAAGCCTTCAAGTTGCATATTGGTTTCAGTTAAACCATAGAAACGTACTGTGCCTTCAACTGAGCCCATGACTGCATCCATACGTTCATTACCAAACATACGGCGGAAATTAACTGCATAATCGGCAATATCCATTTCATCATCTAAAATGACTTCAAGCACGACATTCATACATTGATAGAACAAGCCACGTTCTACGGTATTGGTGTTGTATTGTAAAAATGCTTCAACCAAATCTTTAGCTTCTTCAAACTGTTCTAATGCTAGATAAATCAACAACTTTAATTCAAGGATGGTCAGTTGTCCCCAAACTGTATTGTCATCAAACTCAATACCTATCAGGGTTTTAATTTCTGTATAGTCATCCAGCTCACATTCTTCCAAACGCTCAACCAAGGCTTCGAGTTGGGCGTCATCCAAACGGTGTAAATTCAAAATATCTTCACGGTAAAGTAAGGCTTTATTGGTATTATCCCAAATCAAGTCCTCCACCAAATACACTTCTGAATAATCTGGCACTAAAATTCGGCAAGCAGTAGCACCTAAGTGTTCATATACCGCCATATAGGATTCTTTGCCTAAATCTTCCAGAATCGCAAATAAAGCCTCAGCTTCTTCTACGTTGCTGTATTGACCATTGTTGGTGAAATCCCACTCCACAAACTCAAAATCTGCCTGCGCACTAAAGAAACGCCAAGACACCACACCACTTGAGTCAATGAAATGTTCAACATAGTTATTTGGCTCTGTAACTGCATTGCTGCTAAACGTTGGTTGTGGCAAGTCATTCAGACCTTCAAAACTGCGCCCTTGCAATAACTCGGTCAAGCTACGCTCTAAAGCCACTTTAAAATTAGGATGTGCACCAAACGAAGCAAATACACCGCCTGTACGTGGGTTCATTAAGGTCACACACATTACTGGGAACTGACCACCCAATGAAGCATCTTTGACTAATACTGGGAAACCTTGCTCTTCTAGCGCCTGAATGCCGGCCACAATACTAGGGTACTTTGCCAATACTTCTTGCGGCACATCAGGCAGGCTCATTTCTTCCTGAATAATTTCACGCTTCACTGCACGTTCAAAAATTTCAGATAGGCACTGCACCTGAGCCTCTGCAAGCGTGTTGCCTGCACTCATCCCATTACTTAAATACAGGTTTTCAATCAAATTCGATGGAAAATATACGGTCTCGCCATCTGACTGACGGACAAAAGGCAATGAACAAATACCACGTTCGGTATTGCCTGAGTTGGTGTCATATAAATGCGTACCAAGCAATTCATCTTCAGGGTCATAAATTTCTAGGCAATATTCATCTAAAACTTCTGCAGGTAATTCACCATTTGGCCCAGGTTTAAACCATTTTTCATTGGGATAATGTACAAACTCAGCATTGGCAATTTCTTCACCCCAAAATTGGTCGTTATAGAAGAAGTTGCAGTTCAGACGTTCAATAAATTCACCCAATGCAGAGGCAAGTGCACTTTCTTTGGTTGCCCCTTTCCCATTGGTAAAACACATTGGCGATTGTGCATCACGGATATGCAATGACCAGACATTCGGTACAATATTACGCCATGAAGCGATCTCAATTTTCATGCCTAAACCTGCCAGAATACCTGACATATTGGCAATGGTTTCTTCTAAAGGTAAATCCTTGCCGGCAATATACGTGGCTTGAGCTGAAGTCAGGTTCGGCATCAATAAAGCCTGTGCATCGGCATCAATACTTTCGACTTGCTCAATCACAAACTCAGGACCAGTCTGTACCACTTTTTTAACGGTACAACGATCAATGGAGCGTAAAATACCCTGACGGTCTTTTTCAGAAATATCTGCAGGTAATTCCACCTGAATTTTAAAAATTTGTTTATAACGGTTTTCAGGATCGACAATATTGTTTTGTGATAAACGAATGTTATCAGTCGGAATATCACGTGACTGGCAATAGACTTTTACAAAATACGCTGCACATAAAGCAGAAGATGCCAGAAAGTAATCAAATGGTCCTGGTGCAGAGCCATCGCCTTTATAACGAATAGGCTGATCGGCAATTACCGTAAAATCGTCAAATTTGGCTTCAAGACGAAGATTGTCAAGATAATTGACTTTAATTTCCATGCTGGCACACCTAGCGCTGTATGTGCCTGAGCAGACACACAATTTTTAAAAATTGATTTATAAGCCGAATCACGGAGGAGAAATTGACTTAAACAATGCGGATGGGAGTTATAAATTAATACTGTACGACCCTACAGTGAACTCCCGAATATGCGCAACATTATAAAGAGATTTATAACAATTGGTAATGCTGTAGATGTAGTTTTACTAGATTTAAGCTCAGGCTGCATTTTAATATATATAAACATAATATATTTAAATATATGGTATATTATATTCATAATCTATGCTGCTAGATGGTGAAACAACATGAAATATACCGAACTCACTGCTGAAATTTCTTCAAATATCAAATCTATGAAAGAGCAATCTCCAGATTTGCTCAAAAACTTCAACGCACTGTCTCAAGTTGCCATGAAAGACGGCGTAATTGATGCCAAAACCAAAGAATTTATTGCCCTTGCTATTGGTGTTGCGCAATGCTGTGATGGTTGCATTGGTTTTCACGTCAAAACCTTGGTCAAAATGGGCATGACTTTTGAAGAACTGAATGAAATTTTAGGTATTGCTGTTTATATGGGTGGTGGTCCATCGCTGATGTATGCTGCGAACGCTGTAGCTGCTTTTAAAGAGTTTTCCCCATCTACTGCCGAGTAACCTTATCTAAGTATTTAAGCTGAGTTAAAACTATGTCAAATATCCATAATGAATGGGATGAACGCTACAGCCAACATGATCATATTTATGGTGAACAAGCCAATGCCTTCATTCAGGAGATTACACAAAAGCTGCCAATTCAAGGCAAAACTTTGGGCTTAGCCGAAGGTGAAGGACGTAACTTGTTATATTTGGCTGCGTTAGCACAAACGAAGGGACAAACTTTTGAAGCAGATTTGTGGGACTATTCACAAGTTGCTTTAGATAAAGCCCAAGGCTATGCCCAGCAACGTGGTCTAAGTCTGAATACCCAGAAGCAAGATTTAAGTCAGGTAAATTGGCAAGCCAATCAATATGACAACATGATATGTGTATTTGGCCACTTTAACCCTGAAACACAGCAAAAAGTGTTAAATGGCGTGCGTGAAACATTGGTCAACGGCGGTTTATTTGTAGGTGAACTGTACTCAACCAGTCAGCTGGAATATAAAACGGGCGGCCCACGTGCAGTAGAAATGCTGTACGATCCTATCCAGTTTTTAAACCATTTCAAACATGATCATCTGATTCATTTCTTTGTGGGCGATGTAGAACGCTCAGAAGGCAAACTGCATCAGGGCAAATCTCATGTGATTCAATTTGCGATTCGTATTCAGAAATAAAAGTCTGAATCTTTAAATAAAAAAGGCTTGCTCCAATTCAATTAGAGTTCTTTTATAAATCCTCTTTAAGTCCCTAGCTCAGCCCTCATCCTCTTGCGGAATGTATTCCTCATCCCGCAGGGAGAAGGGACTTTCAATATCAATATTTTGCTTAGGTATTTTAAAAATCACTCAAACATATCTTTTAAAGATTTAGGCATCCCTTGTACGGACTGCAATTCGCCCTGTTTATTTTTCCAAAGTACAACAGGTGTGGCAAATAGTTCGTATCTATCCATCAACGCCTGATTCTGTTCTAAAGTTCTTTCAACATGCACAGGCACATTTTTTTGTTCAATTAATTTCTTTTGACCGTATTGACGATGAAATTCATTAAAGGTCTGCTGTGGATTTTTCGCCATCAACAAGGTGGCTGCCTGCCCTTTGCTTTCAGGGCGAATCACTGCCACAATTATGTGTCTCAGCTGAACTTTGCCAGACTCTACCCACGGACGTGCCTGTTTCCAAAAGCTATGGCAATACGGACAATTTGGGTCTGAAAACACATAAATAATTTTTTCAGCACTGGTTTGACCATCCTGAATCCACGTTGCATGCTCCAGACTTTGCCACACATCTTCTAGTACCGACTTTTTTACATAGCGATCCAAAGCATCCACCGTTAAATTATTGCCTTGAGCATCAAACAAAGTACCCACAATATAGTATTTCTGATCGTTGGAAATAAACACCGTTGCAGGGCTTTGCTCAATATGCCCTGCCCAACCTGTCATTTGTGCAGGTGCCTGAATTTGCTGCACAAACTTAAAACCCTCTTTTTCAATGTGCTGTTTTAAGTTGTCTTGTGCCTGCAGCATACCCACACTACCAGCCAGACTCATGCCTATCGCCAGTTTCAACATGTTGTTGGTTAAAATAGATGTCATATTTACGGTCCTTGATTTTGGATTCACGGCGGTTTTTCTTTGAAATAGGTAAAATCGTCTTTATGGGTTTGTTTGTATCTTGTTTAGGTAATGCTGCAGCATCGGTTTGGTCAATTCGCCCATGTGATGGTCGACTAATTCACCTTGTGCATTAAAAAATAAGGTGCTTGGTAAACCAAACATATTAAAGTGTTGCCCTAATGCACCTGCAGGGTCTAACAACAAATGTTCAAACCGAAACTGATGTTTCTGCAAATAGGCTTGAATCTCTACTGCGGACTCTCCTTGATTGGCAAATACAAAATTGATTTCAGGAAAATCTTGCTGTGCTTGTTGCATCACAGGCATTTCACGGTGACAAGTCGGACACCACGTTGCCCATAAGTTAATGACTGTTGGCTGACCTGAAAACTGGGCTAAATCTTGTGGTTGTTGCTGCAAGTTATGCAGTACCAGATTTGGATAAGCATGCTGTGTTTGCAACGGTTGAATCAAACTCCAACCTAATGCCTGTACTGCAATAAATAGCGCTACTGCCCATGCCAAAACCACACGCTGAATGCTACGGTTTTTCCAAACAAACCACGCCACACCTGCCACGACTGCAGCAATCAGATGAAAGCCTTTGTCCTGAATTTTTAAAATATCAATCGGGTTAGCAAAATACAGCTCATAATGCTGCAATACAAAAACGGTCCGCCCAACTAAGGCACCTATCCAAAGTGCATTCCACAATGCATCCTGATAGCGTGCCCAAGTTTGTACATCCCATGTATAACGGCGCTGAAAAAATTTGCCGACAATAAAGACTACAACTAGCCCCAATAGCAGAAAAACCAATGGCCATGGAATCATAAATACACCTAAATGCAAGGCTGCAGTTTGAATCATGGGCTAACCTCAGACAATTGGTGAATATTCTGAATCAGTTGTGGAGCATTAAATGTACCTGTTAAACGCAAGTCACGCTGTTCTTGCTGTTGTGCGCCTAAAAACAGCATAGTTGGTGGGCCTAAAATTTGCCATTTTTTCAATAAGGCATCTTGTGAAGGATGCTGCTCAGTTAAATCAAGCTTAATCCGCACTACATTTTTAAGCGCATCCTGCACATCAGTACGTGGAATCACATCACGCTCAATGGGCTGACACGCCACACACCAATCTGCATAGACATCAATCACAATATTTTGATTGGCGTATGCTGCCAATGCTGCATTCAGCTCTTGTTCAGTTTGTACCTTTATCCAGTTTTGCAATTGACTGGCCTGTACCTGCGCA
This sequence comes from Acinetobacter sp. A3, assembly GCF_012371415.1. Classification (NCBI taxonomy): domain Bacteria; kingdom Pseudomonadati; phylum Pseudomonadota; class Gammaproteobacteria; order Moraxellales; family Moraxellaceae; genus Acinetobacter; species Acinetobacter sp. A3. Next base: position 7,295 of record NZ_JAAZQW010000017.1, on the reverse strand, counting down.
TTGACACTGGCAATACTCTGATTAACATGCCAAATTCCACTGCTGGCAATCACGGCAGACAACGCCAATAATGAAAAACGATGTGGGCGATGCATCACATGGCGCAAAATTGCAATCAGGTACGCAGCAAAGGCAAATAACACCACAGCAAAAGCAACATAGTACCAAGTGGTTGCCAGTAAAGGACGGGCGAAATATAAGGCCATCGCCAACATAATAAAGCCAAAGCTAAATTTTAGACGTTCCATCCACAAACCTGGTTTTGGTAAGTATTTGGCACCAAAAATGCTCGCAATCAGTAAAGGAATTCCCATACCTAAACCCAGCAGGAATAGATATAAACCACCCAATGCTGCTTGATCCAAATGCGACACATACAACAAGGCACCTGCCAAAGGCGCACTCATACATGGCCCAACAATTAGTGCAGAAATAACACCCATAACTGCTGCACTGAATAAAGTGCCGCCTTTTTGATATTGCTGAATTCGGTCTAAACGCTGCAACACTGCTTGTGGTAATGACAATTGATACAAGCCGAACAGGTTTAAAGCAAACACCACAAATAGCATGGCAAAAACTGCAATTACCACAGGGTTTTGAAACCAGCGCTGTACGCTATAGCCAATTTGAGATGCGACAACGCCCATAACACCATAGACCAATGCCATACTCACCACAAAAGTGATCGCAATTGCTGCAGCTTTATAGCCAGTGTTGCGCTGCACCAAAATTCCAGAAAGAATTGGAATGAGTGGTAATGAACATGGTAAAAAAGCCAGTAATACTCCAAAACCTAAAAATATAAAGGCATTTAGCAATAATCCTTGCCCTGACAATAAATTCAAGAAAAATTGATCATTGTTCCATTGCTGATTCAGACTGCTACTGCTTGCTGTTTCAGTATTCGTTGAGTTGGCAGTTGCATCTGTCGTATTTGAGTTTTCAAACACTACAACACCAGAAGGCTTCGCATCCTCAACTGTGTCGATCACGCCATTTGTATTTGTAGTATTTTGTTCAGCAACGGCATTTTCCCCCTCAGTCTGCGGTGTCTTTGCTGTTGCTTTCTGATCTTGTTGGAGTGCTTTTGTCGTCTCTGTATTTAAAGCAGCCTTTTCTTGTTTTTGAGTATTGGTTGAGGTTTGACTTTTATCTGTATCGGCAGGGTGACTATTTAACGTGGCTTGGTTATTTTGACTCAATTGCTGAAGCAAATTTCCTTTAGCTGAACTCAAATTATGCTGTGGCAATAAGCCATCGGCATCGGTTTGAATGCTTTGACGCTGTATGGGATAGCACAAACCATCTTCAGCACAACCTTGCCATGTAATTTGATACTGCTGATTGGGCTTGACCTGAATTTGTGTAGTCACTTGCCCATAATGCACACGTGTTAATCCAAAAGTTGGATCATCTTTTTCTTGCCCTGCAGGCAATTTAAAGCTGAATGGCTTTTGTGCTTGGCTGACTTTGAATTGATCGTGATATAAATAATAATGCGGTGCAACATCCCATTTTAATTCAACCGTTTGTTCAGACAAGGAAGTCGCCTGAAACTTAAACGCCTGATCGGGCGCTAAAAATTCATTGGCAGCATTGGCCCACACTGCACACAGGCTCAAAATAAAAAAAGCAATGACTCGAACAAATACCATGCGTTTATACTAAATATTAAAAAACTGTCTGTATTATCGTGAAGTGTAGATTAAGAGAACATTAACAAAGATTTTTCTTTGTAAACTATAAGCACAGCATGGGAGCAAATATGTTCGTTGTTTTGGTGGAAGATGATCCTTATATTGCCCAAGGTATTGTGGCAGCACTCGAATATTTAAGTATTTCAGTCGAGCATGTCAGTACTGCACGCGATGCCGACTATTTAATTCGTAACAGTGCTGTAGACTTGTGCCTGCTCGATTTAGGACTACCCGACCAAGATGGCTTACAGTTACTCGAAAACTGGCGTAAAAATGGCATACATTTACCAGTGCTGGTCTTAACAGCGCGTGATCATACCCAAGACTGCGTACAAGCTTTGAATTTAGGTGCAGATGACTATTTGACTAAACCTTTTGAACTGAATGAACTGATTGCTCGTGTTTATGCACTCAGCCGCCGTCACCGTGGTTATTCGTCTAACCAGTTGCAAAGCGGTCATTTAAATATCAATTTGGATACTCAGGAAGTACATTGGCATGATCAAGCGATTCCTTTGTCACGCCGTGAATATAGTTTGTTGGAAACTTTCTTGCGGCATCCGAACCAAATCTTAAAAAATGAAGAACTGATTGATAAAGTCTATGGTTTTCAAGACAGCATCGAAAGTAATGCCTTAAACGTCCATATTTATCATTTACGGCATAAAATCCACCCCGATTTTATTCAGACGATACGCGGGGTTGGCTACATTTTTAAACCTGAGTTGCTGACATGAAAAACTACAGCCTGAAGTGGCGTTTGGTTTCTACCATTAGCTGTGCTTTTATTCTGCTGTGGGTGATTGTCTTTGCATGGCTATACCATGACTTAGAACAGCGTTTACAAAATACGCTTGATGAACGGCTGTCTACCTCAGCGCGTATGGTCGCCCGCTTAATTCAGCAACTCCCCCTTCAGCAACTTACAGAAAGTTTACATGCAGAATCTGAAAATGCACTGCTGCACAGTTTAATCGCCTGTGAAGTGTCCATTTTCCGTGCTGATATTTCACTCCCTCAACACGTCATTGCACGTACTCAAGGCGCACCAAAAAATTTGCGCAATCAACAGGTTGGTTTTAGTACTTGGCAAGAAAATGGACTGCAATGGCGCAGTTATGTACTACGTGAAGGTAAAGTGCAAGTGGTGGTTGCCGAAAAAATTGAGTTACGCCAAAACCTACTCAAACAAATTTTACAATCTGTGCTGATTCCCTTACTGCTTACTTTAATTATTTGTATTTTACTGATTTTATGGATTATTCGCCTAGAATTCCTGCCACTAGATCAAATGACCCGACATTTAATTCAGAAAAAACAGTCTTTAGATGAGGCCTCACGTTATTTGATTGAATTGAAATCACAAAAAATTCCGAAAGAGATTCAACCTTTTGTAGATAACTTATTGATGTTGATTGAACGTCTGCATAAAAGTCTAGAACATGAGAAAAACTTTAGTGCATTTGCTGCCCATGAACTGCGCACGCCGTTGACTGCTATTAAGACCCATGTGCAACTCAGCCAGTTAATGTTGAATCAGAGTACATCACCATCTGACAGGGCTAAAGTAATCGACAATTTGAAACATGCAGAACACAGCATTCAGCGCTATCAACAACTATTGGAGCAATTGTTATTGCTCAGCCAAACTGAAGCAGGAGTGCAATTATCCAAAACACCATCCGCTCTTCATCAAGTTTTAAAGACTGTAATCAGTGAATTAGATAGCGCGTATCCACATGCCTCGCAACAACTACAAATTGACTGGTCAAGCTTAATGCAGCAGATTGAAATTCCTACAACTGCCCTGCACATGGTACTTAAAAACCTGATTCAGAATGCATACATACACACGCAAGACACGCCAAGCATCCACATCTATATGCAAGGTAAGCAATTGTTCATTACTGATTTAGGTAAAAACTTAAGTGAAGAAGACCTGAGCGTTTTAGCACAGCGCTTTTGGCGAAAATCGGCACATCAACAAGGTTATGGCTTGGGCTTAACATTGGTGAAAGTCTTATTGGAACAATACGGCTATAGTATCGACTTTGAGCTAAACCAACCACAAGGTTTAAAAGTGATTGTCAATTTTGATACATCACCTTCTACAGCAGAGATTCAGCAAGTAGGCTAAGTATTTGTGGGCTTTCACAACAAAAAACACCTGTTTTATGATCAGATCATTTAACTTTTGCCAATACCAAACCCTTTGCTCAAGTTTGCTTCAGAGACATTTTTAGGGTTATTTTTGAAAGAAAAGGTCAATGCCTTCTAAAATTTTCTCAATGATGAAAATACTGCAAACTTTTTAACAAAACAGCATTGGCAGGCAAAACTAGCTTAAATATTCATCGTCTTTCTAAGATGAGATGCAACGCTGTATTTTTACCCCACATGAATGTACAGGCATTTAGTTCAGGGATTAGATTTTAAGAGTCATCCTTTACTCATTTACTTTGGCTATTAAACCGACAAGGCATCCTTCAAGCTATATCCGTCAAGGCAAGTTCATCTACTTCACCTTAGAAAGACATACAAACACAATTCACACTCTATTCTATTTAAAGTGATGTTTTATTTAAATAAAGTTAATATTTTTTTAAGTGACAGAAACAGAAATTATCTCTTAGTACATACATGGCAGATTGTATGATGATTCAAGCATGTATCAAGTTATAGACTAAGGCTTAGACCACACTTAACTTTGAGCGACATGAAAAAGCCAAGCAAGTACATTTTATAAACTGCATTGAAATATCATGCTATAAAGAAAAATGGTTTGCATGCTTGTTGTTTTCTGGCTTTGGCATTCCTGATCAATCTAGCTTAAGCGATTCACTTGATCAGCAGTTACAGAAAACAAATGAATAGATTTTGTCAGTTGTTTTAGAATATTAAAATCAGCAAAAAAAACTAAAAATGTAATTTTTTAACATTGCGAATTCCCTGCAAAGTTTTCATTATAGAGCCTCATTTTGGCACACGCTTTCTACGTCAAATTAAACAAATTACAAAAAAAATGTGGAATTTTATGCCATAATTAGCAAACTTTGCAGACATCTTGCAAAGTATTATTGCAATTATTTATTGGAGCAAGCGGAATGAGTTCGACCATTTTGGTTATTCATGGACCGAATCTAAATTTGCTAGGAAAGCGTGAACCCGAAGTTTATGGTTACCTCACTCTTGAGGATATAAATCAACAGCTCATTTCACAAGCGCAAAAAGCATCAATTTCTCTCGATACTTTCCAAAGTAATTGGGAAGGCGCAATTGTAGACCGAATTCACCAAGCCGCGTTAGATGGCACACAATATATCATTATTAACCCAGCCGCATTGACACATACCTCTGTTGCGGTACGTGATGCATTACTGGGTGTTGCAATTCCCTTTATTGAAGTTCATTTGTCAAATGTGCATGCACGTGAGGCATTTAGACATCATTCATATTTATCAGACAAAGCCATTGGAGTGATTTGTGGTTTAGGCGCTAAAGGCTATGCCGCAGCACTCGACTTTGTTCTTGAAAAAATTCAACCTACTACACAATCTTAAACTAGGAATACTGTCCATGGATATTCGTAAAATCAAGAAACTCATCGACTTGATGATTGAATCTGACTTACAAGCGATTGAAGTTAAAGAAGGCGATCAGTCGATTGCATTAACTCGTCGCAGTCCAGTAGTAGCGGCAGCAGTTCCTGCGATGCCTGTTCCTGCAGCAGATGTACCATCAGCACCAAAATCTTCACCACGTGGTGCAGTTGAAACTTCACCAATGGTTGGTGTGTTCTATGCAGCGCCAAGCCCAGGTGAATCACCTTTTGTTAAAATTGGTCAAACTGTATCTGCAGGCGAAACATTGGGCATCATTGAAGCAATGAAAATCATGAACCCAATTGAAGCAACCCAAAGCGGTGTGATTGAAGAAATTTTAGTTAAAAATGGCGAAGTGATTCAATTTGGTCAACCACTCTTCCGCTACCGCGCTTAAGACCACGGGGATTCACAATGTTGCAAAAAGTTTTAATTGCAAACCGTGGTGAGATTGCCCTACGCATCACCCGAGCTTGCAAAACTTTAGGAATCAAAACCGTTGGTATCTATTCCGATGCCGACAAAGACCTGATGCACTTACGCTTTTGTGATGAAGCAGTGTGTATTGGTGCAGGTGCAAGCAGTGAAAGCTACCTCAACATTCCTGCCATTATTACAGCAGCAGAAATTACAGGTGCAGACGCGATTCACCCAGGTTATGGCTTCCTTGCCGAAAATGCTGAATTTGCTGAAATTGTAGAAAGTTCAGGTTTTATTTTCATTGGTCCACGCCCTGAGCACATTCGCTTAATGGGTAACAAAGTGTCTGCAATTACTGCAATGCGTAAAGCAGGTGTACCAACAGTGCCAGGTTCGGCACATGCAGTCACACCACACAATGCTTTAGCTGAAGCCAAAGAAATTGGTTTCCCGCTCATTGTAAAAGCTGCTGCTGGTGGTGGTGGTCGTGGTATGCGTATTGTAGAGCGCGTAGACACCCTACTTGAATCAGTTCAGGCTGCTCAGCGTGATGCAGAAATGTGGTTTGGTGATGACACGGTCTATATGGAGCGTTTCTTACAAAAGCCGCGTCACGTAGAAGTACAAGTATTGGCTGATGGTAATGGTCATGCCATTCACCTATATGACCGTGACTGTTCTTTACAACGCCGTCACCAAAAAGTGTTGGAAGAAGCACCAGCACCGAACTTACCAGAACAAGCACGCGCCGATATTTTAGAAGCCTGTGTAAATGCATGTAAGTTGATGCAATACCGTGGTGCAGGTACGTTTGAGTTCTTATTTGAAGATGATGAATACTTCTTCATTGAAATGAATACACGTGTTCAAGTTGAGCACCCTGTGACTGAAATGGTAACAGGCATCGACATTATCGAACAACAATTGCGTATTGCCGCAGGTCTAGGCTTAGAAATTGAGCAAGACCAAGTTGAAATTCGTGGTCATGCTATTGAATGCCGTATTAACGCAGAAGACCCAACGACCTTCTTGCCTTCACCAGGTAAAATTGAACACTTCTATGCGCCAGGCGGTGCAGGTGTACGTGTAGATTCACATATCTATCCTGGTTATAGCATTCCACCGTATTACGATTCGATGATTGCTAAACTGATTGTGCATGGTAAAGACCGTGAAACCAGCATTGCGCGTATGCGTCAAGCTTTGGATGAAACGATCCTTACAGGTATTAAAACCAACATTCCTTTGCACAAAGACCTAATTTTGCAAGATAAAAAATTCTGCAAACAAGCAATGGATATTCACTACCTTGAAAAGCATTTGCTCAAGCAACTTGCGGGTAATGAAGAAGAAAAAGCATAAGAAATTTAAATTTCTTATGTTCAAAAAAGGGCTGATTACTAAAAATCAGCCCTTTTTTATTCAGTCGAATATTGATTGATCGGATTATTCCAAATTCAGCCTAAAGAGTAATTAACTATAACTAAAAATATAGGCAAATATTTGCATAAGTGCTCATTTTGTCTATGTCGATTCAGTAGTGGCAAGGTGGGTATTTATTAGAGATTTAAAT